>NZ_BAABCQ010000087.1:0-31011 GCF_039539045.1 Streptomyces marokkonensis | reverse complement strand
GCCGAATTGAACAGTCCCTTGCCGAGGCTTTGACGTCCTCGAGGTCGAAGAGGACAGCGAAAACCGGGCGGGGCGCCCCGTTACTGCCGGCGCTGTCGTTCTTCCATTTGTAAGCGTGTCGATTCGACCCCAGGCGGAAGTGCCCCACAGCGTGGTGCAGAAGGAGGCGAGGTGGCGCTTCCGCAGAGGTCCGAAGCGGCCGGGACGGGCGGAGGCGCTCGCCGAGACGGCGGCGCGGTTCGTCGCGCACGCGGCGGGCGAGGGGCCCCGGAAAACAAATCCTGGCGAGCCGTGCAACCGTCCCGTCGCTCCGCGGGTCGTACTTGGCATCAGGACACCCGGTGGGGGGATCCGAGGGATCTGGGGGGATCCGGGGGGATCCGGGGGATCGGCGGGCCTGAGGGGGAGGGGAAATCCGAGGGGGCCCGGTCTTCGACCGGGCCCCCTCGAAGCTCCTCGGAGCTCCGTGGAGCTCCCTGGAGCTCTCTGTGGCCGCCGGGGCCTAGAAGAAGACCCCGCAGCGCAGCAGTACGTTCGCGTACGGCCGTGCCTCGCCGGTGCGGACGACCAGCCGGGCGCCGGCCGAAAGTTCCTTCAGCCGCTCGTGCGGGACGAGGGTGAGGCCGGGGAAGTGACCGTCGAGCAGTGCGGCGGCCTCGGTGTTGGCCTCCCGGACCTCCGTCGCCGCCGTCGCGCCTTCCACCACCAGCTCGGCCAGCAGCCCCTCCACCACCTCCGCGAAGGAGGGCACACCTGCGCGGAAAGCCAGGTCGACGACGCGCGGCCCGTCGGGTATCGGCATGCCGACGTCGCACACCAGGACCTCGTGCCCGTGGCCGAGTTCGGCCAGGGCGCCGGACAGGTGGCGGTTGAGTATCCCGGTCCTCTTCACAGCGCCTCCGCCTGGGCCGCCGTCGGGTACGACGCCTGCGCGCCCGCCTTCGTGACGGCCGCCGCGCCGACCCGCGCCGCGTACGCCGCCGCCCCGGTGAGCGACTCACCCGTGCCGAGCCGCCAGGCCAGCGCCGCGGTGAACGCGTCGCCCGCGCCCGTCGTGTCCACGGCGTCCACCTTCACGGAGGGGACGCGGGAGACACCCTCGGACGAGGACGCCACCAGCGCGCCCTCGGCGCCCAGGGTCACCACCACCGAGCGCGGCCCCTTGGCCAGCAGGATGCGGGCCCAGTCCTCGGGGCGTTCGCTCACGCAGGAGTCGCCGAGGATGACCTTCGCCTCGTGCTCGTTGACGATCAGCGGGTCGCAGGCCGCCAGTACTTCCGGCGGGAGCGGGCGCGGCGGTGACGGGTTCAGCACGAAGCGGCTGTCCGGTGCCAGGCTCCGGACCACCTCCACGACCGTCTCCAGCGGGATCTCCAACTGCGTGGAGACCACGCGGGAGGCGTGGAAGAGGCTCGCGGCGGCGCGGACGTCCCCCGGTGCCAGCCGGCCGTTCGCGCCCGGTGAGACCACGATGCTGTTGTCGCCCGAGGGGTCGACGGTGATCAGCGCGACGCCGGTCGGCGCCCCGCCCACCAGCACGCCGACCGTGTCGACACCGGCCGCCTGCTGCGAGTCCAGCAGCAGCCTGCCGTAGTCGTCGTCGCCGACCCGGGCCAGCAGAGCCGTACGGGCGCCGAGGCGGGCGGCGGCGACCGCCTGGTTGGCGCCCTTGCCGCCGGGGTGGACGGCCAGGTCGGTGCCGAGCACCGTCTCGCCGGCACCCGGCCGCCGCTCGACGCCGATCACGAGGTCGGCGTTGGCCGATCCCACGACCAAGAGGTCGTAGTCGTACATGAATCGCTCCCCGATCCGGATGATCCGAGTGAAACCGAGTGAAACCGAGTGAAACCGAGCAGGAGTGGCGGGCGGTCGATGTGACCGCCCGCCAACGGACTTCCGTGGATCCGTGTCAGCCCTCGAAGCCGGCCACGTTCTCCTTGGTGACCACCTTCACCGGCACCTTCACCATTGTGTCCACCTTCTCGCCGTCGGCCGCGCGCAGCGCGTTCTGCACGGCGATCCTGCCCAGTTCCTTCGGCTGCTGCGCGACCGACGCGAACAACGTGCCCTCGCGCACCGCCTTCAGCCCGTCCGGGGTGCCGTCGAAGCCGACGACCTGGACCGACTTGCCGGCCTTGGAGCCCAGCGCCTTGATCGCGCCGAGCGCCATCTCGTCGTTCTCCGCGAAGACGCCGTCGATGTCGGGGTGTGCCTGGAGCAGGTTGGTCATCACGTCCAGGCCCTTGGTGCGGTCGAAGTCCGCGGGCTGCTTGGCGACGACCTTGATGCCCGGGTACTCCTTCAGGCCGGCCGCGAAGCCCGCCCCGCGCTCCCGGCTGGCGGAGGTGCCGGCCTGGCCCTGGAGGATGACGATCGTGCCCTTGCCGCCCAGCTTCTCGGCGAGCGCCTGGGCGCCCAGTTCACCGCCCTCGACGTTGTCGGAGGCGACCAGCGCGGCCGCCTTCGCGTCGTTGACGCCGCGGTCCACGGCGATGACGGGGATGTCGTCCTTGTTCGCGCCGCGTACCGCGGGACCGGCCGCGTCGGAGTCCACCGGGTTGACGATGATCGAGGACAGGCCTCCGCTGACGAAGTTCTGCAGCTGGTTGGCCTGCTGGGAGGCGTCGTTCTGCGCGTCCGTGACCGTCAGGTCCACGCCGGCCTTCTTCGCCTGCTCCTCCGCTCCGTCCCTGATCTGTACGAAGAACGGGTTGTTGAGCGTGGACAGCGACAGGCCGACCTTGCGCGTCTTGCCGGCCGAGGAGTCGTTGTGCAGCAGCGAGGTCGCCCCGACGACGGCCACCGCGACGACGGCGGCGATCAGGTACGTCAGTGCCTGCTTGCCCTTGCCGCCCCCGCCGGCCCCGGCCGCCGGGGTGGTCGTCCCGGCCTTGCGCCGCAGCGTGTCCAGCAGCACCGCCAGCGCGATGACGACACCGATGACGACCTGCTGCCAGAACGCGGAGACGGACAGCAGGTTGAGGCCGTTGCGCAGCACCGCGAGGATCAGCGCGCCGATCAGCGTGCCCGACGCCTTGCCGGTGCCGCCCGCGAGCGAGGCACCGCCGATGACGACGGCGGCGATGGCGTCCAGTTCGTAACCCTGCGCGGCCTGCGGCTGCGCGGAGGAGAGCCGGGAGGCGAGCACGATGCCCGCGGCGGCGGCGAACAGTCCGGAGAAGGCGTAGATGGCGAGCTTCTGCCGCTTCACGCGCAGCCCGGACAGGCGCGCGGCCTCCTCGTTGCCGCCGATGGCGTACATGGAGCGGCCGATGTAGGTCCGCCCGAGGACGAAGGCGGTGATCAGCCCCATCACGATCATCACGAGCACCGGCACCGGCAGCCACCCGCCGAGCGTGTCGCCCAGGTGGGAGACGGAGTCCGGGAAGGCGATGGGCGAGCCCTGCGAGATGACCAGCGACAGACCGCGCCCCACCGACAGCATGGCGAGCGTCGCGATGAACGGCGGCAGTTTCCCGTACGAGATGAGGAAGCCGTTCACCAGGCCGCACGCGATGCCCGTCGCCACGGACAGCAGCACCGCGAGCACCACCGGCATCCCGGCCTCGGTCGCGCTCCAGGCCAGCACGGTGGCCGACAGCGCGGCGACCGAGCCGACCGACAGGTCGATGCCCGCCGAGACGATGACGAAGGTGACGCCGAAGGCGAGGATCGCGGTGACGGCGGCCTGGACGCCGACGTTCAGCAGGTTGTCGGCGGTCAGGAAGTCCCCGGACAGCGCCGACATGGCGATGACGAGGACGATCAGCGCGGTCAGCGCGCCGTTGTCGAGCAGCAGGCGGCGCAGGCCGCCCGTGGCGCTCTGTGCGCCCGGCTTGCTCTTGAGCGTGTCAGTGGCCACGGGAGGCCTCCGTTCCATTGCTGTGGGGGGTGTCACCGGTCTCGCCGGTGTGGCCGTGGGGTGTGCTGACGGCGAGTGCCATCACGGCGTCCTGGGTCGCCTGTTCCGCGGTGAGTTCACCCGCGACACGCCCCTGCGCCATGACCACCACCCGGTCGCTCATGCCGAGCACCTCGGGCAGGTCGCTGGAGATCATGAGCACGGCGGCACCCGCGGCCGTCAGCTCGTTGATCAGCTGGTAGATCTCGACCTTGGCGCCGACGTCGATGCCGCGCGTCGGCTCGTCGAGGATCAGCACCTTGGTGTCCGCCAGCAGCCACTTGCCGATGACGACCTTCTGCTGGTTGCCGCCGGAGAGCGTGCGCACGTGCTGACCGAGACCGGCCATCCGCACGCCGAGCTGCCCGGCGATCCGCTCGGCCGACTCGTGCTGCCCCTTGAGGTCGACGAGCCCCGCGCGGGACGTGGACCGGAGGGTGACCAGGCCGAGGTTCTCCTCGACGGAGGCGTCGAGCACGAGCCCCTGCCCCTTGCGGTCCTCGGGGACGAGCCCGATACCGGCCGCCATGGCGGCGTTCACGTCGTGGCGGCGGAGCCGGTCGCCCGCGACGCGCACGGTCCCCGCGTCGTACGGGTCGGCGCCGAACACGGCCCGGACGACCTCCGTCCGCCCGGCGCCGACGAGGCCCGCGATGCCGACGACCTCACCGGCGCGCACCTCGAAGCCGACGTCATGGAAGACACCGTCCCGCGTCAGCCCCTCCACCTTGAGCAGTGCCTCACCGGTGTCGGCGCGCTCGCGCGGGTACTGCTGCTCGATCGACCGGCCGACCATGAGCCGGACGAGCTCGTCCTCGGGCGTGGAGGCGGGCACCTGCCCGACACTCCGTCCGTCCCGGATGACGGTGACGCGGTCGCCGAGGGCGGCGATCTCCTCCAGGTGGTGGGTGATGAAGACGATGCCGACACCGTCCTCGCGCAGTTGCCGCACGATGGCGAACAGCTTGTCGACCTCCTCGGAGGTCAGCACGGCGGTCGGCTCGTCCATGACGAGCACGCGCGCGTCCAGGCTGAGCGCCTTGGCGATCTCGACCATCTGGAGCCGCGCGATGCCGAGTTCACGCACCCGCGCGCGGGGCGACACGCTCAGACCGACCCGCTTCAGCAGGACTTCCGCGTCGGCGTCCATCTTCTTCCGGTCGATCATCCCCAGCCGGCGCGGCTGGCGCCCCAGGAAGATGTTCTCGGCGACCGTCAGATCGGGGACGAGGTTGAACTCCTGGTAGATGGTGGCGATCCCGAGGCGCTCGGAGTCCTGCGCACCGTGGATGCGCACCTCCTCGCCACCGGCCAGGATCCGCCCGGCGTCGGGCGTGTAGGCGCCGGAGAGCATCTTGATGAGCGTGCTCTTGCCCGCGCCGTTCTCACCGAGGAGCACGTGCACCTCGCCCCTGCGCAGGTCGAAGTCGACGCTGTCGAGCGCGACCACGCCGGGGAAGGTCTTGCGGATGCCCTCGATGCGCAGCAACTCGTCCGGACTGCGGCTGCTCACGGCGTACTCCTTCGTACGGGGGAGGGGGACGGGGGTTGTCGGAGGGCCGCCTCACCGCAGGAGCGGCGGACGACGAGCCGGGCCGGGAGGGTGACGGACTCGCCGGTCCGGCCCTCGATACGGTCGACCAGCGCGCGCACGGCGGCCCGGCCGAGGTCGCCGGTGGGCTGGGCGATCGCGGTGACGGGCGGATCGGTGTGCACGAACCAGCGGATGTCGTCGAACGCGGCGAGCGCGATGTCCTCTGGGACCCGCAGCCCGCGCGCCCGTACGGCGTCCAGCGCGCCGAGTGCCATCAGGTTGTCGGCGGCGAAGACGACGTCGGGCGGTTCGGGCAGGTCGAGGAACCCCTCGGTGACCCGCCGCCCGCTCTCCACCTGGAAGTCGCCCTGGCCGATGTAGGCGTCGGGGAGGGGGAGCCCGTACGCGCCGAGCGCCTCGCGGAAGGCGTCGACGCGCTCGCGTCCGGTCGTGGTGGCGGCGGGCCCGGCGATGATCGCGAGCCGCCGGTGTCCGAGCCCGTGCAGGTGCGCCACCAGGTCCCGGACGGCGGCCCGCCCGTCCGACCGGACGACGGGCACGTCGACGCCGGGGATCCAGCGGTCGACGAACACCATCGGTGTCCCGGCCCGCGCGGCCGCCAGCATCCCGGGCGAGCCGCCGTCGGTGGGGGAGACGAGGAGCCCGTCGATACGCCGGTCCAGCAACGTCGTCACATGGTGGTCCTGGAGATCGGGCCGCTCGTCGGCGTTGCCGATGATGACGCTGTAGCCGAGCGCGCGGGCCTCCTCCTCGACGGAACGGGCCAGCTCGGTGAAGTACGGGTTCATGACGTCGCTGATGACCAGGCCGAGGGTGCGGGTCTGGTCGGTGCGCAGCGACCGGGCGACGGCGTTCGGGCGGTAGCCCAGCGTCTCGACGGCGGCCAGGACGCGCTCGCGTGCGGCGGCGCTGACCGACGGATGGCCGTTGAGCGCGCGCGACACCGTCGCGACGGAGACGCCGGCCGCGGCGGCGACGTCCTTGATGCCGATGCTCGCCATCGCGTTCCACCTCCTTGTGGAATCGATTACACGGAGGATTGGAAACGATTACACGAGGAGGACGCAAGGGGTGGGAGCCGGCCGAGACTCAATCGTGACCGGAGCCGTGCGGGCTCGGCCGCGGGCCCGGCTCCGGTGGGAACGATCCGGAGCCGGGCCGGGCGGGGCCGGACGCGTCCGGCCCCGCCCGGCCCGACGCGGCGGCGAACATGCCCGCCTCGGGTGCCCGAGCTCACCGGTGACGAACTCGACTTGCGCGTCCGTCACCGCATGGTGTCGCAGCGGATCACCGTCCCGTACGAGTTGGTGATCCACGAGGCTGCCCTCCGCATCAGGGCCGCCGACCGCGATGCTTCAAGGGGCCAACTGGCCAAGCTTCCGGAGTGCTCGGAAGCAGGCAACGTGACGTTGCGTGTCATCCCCTTCGACCTGGACGGCTTTGCCAGAGCTGCCAGCACCATGACGTATGTGGGCGGCGCGGTGCCCAAGTTGGACACCGTGGTGCGCGACGTACCGCATGGCTCGGCTTTCATCGACTCCGAAGCCCAGCTCGGCGCCTTTCGAACTCGCTTCCGTAAAGTGGAAGCCGTATCGCTCGACCCCGAGCGCTCGCGTGACCTCATCGACCGGCTGTCGAAGGAGCTGTGAGGCGCATGGACAACTGGCGGAAGTCGTCGTACTCGGGCCCCGACGACGGCAACGAATGCGTGGAGATAGCCCCCTCGCCCACCCGCGTCGCCGTCCGCGACAGCAAGGCCCCGACCCGAGCCACCCTCGCCTTCCCCCCCGGAGGCGTTCACCCCCTTCCTCCAAGCCCTCAAGGCGCAGCCGCCCCGCCCCTGAAAGCCCTTGCCGTACCACCAGAACCGAAAAGCTGGACCGTGTGCGGAAGTTGAGCCATGTGTGATTGTCGGACCCCTGTGTGAGAGTGCCTCTCACCAGCCACTGTCGACGATTCACTGGAGCACTCCATGCCCGTTCGGTCCGGTTCCCGACCGATCCCTTCCGTCGGAGAGTCCCCCGGCGCGCCCGTTGTCGTCGTCTATGACACCGAGGTGCGTGCCGCAGGCCAGTGGAAGAAGGCGCCGCGGCTGACGGTCCACCTCGACCGTGGGGACCCGTCCGAACTGACGGAGCTGGGCTGGCGCTCCGACGGCGGGGCGGAGGCCGTGGTCGCGTTCGACGACGGCATGACGGCCTTCCGCGGGCACCGGCGCCTGGCCGACGGCTCGTCGGAGGACTACCGCGGCGTCGAGTGCGAGCGCTGGTCCGACCTGGAAGGGACGCGGGAGGACCGAGTGCGTGTCTTCGCCACCGAGGAGGACCGGGACGGCGACGGAGGCGACGGCACGGACGAGGGCCGGCTGAGCCTGCTGCTGGACGACGGCCGGGGCGCGGTCGAGCGGGTCACCTGGCGGGACCGGCGGGGTACCTTCGCGTCCCTGGCGCTGCGGCGGACCGCGCCGCCCGCAGCCCGCGGCACCGTTCCGGTGGCGGTCACGAAGGTCGTGGCCGACGCGGAGTACCGCAGGGCCGGTGAGGTCGCCGCCAACCTGCTCGACGCCGGCCGGGGCAAGTGGCTGGCGTTCGAGTCCACGGCCACGCTGGACTTCGTCCTGCCCGAGCCCACCGCAGTCACGGCCTACCGGCTCACCGCCGCGAACGACTACCGGGACCGCGACCCCCGTGACTGGCGGCTGCGGGGATCGGTGGACGGACACACCTGGATCACCCTCGACTCGCGCCTGGACCAGGCCTTCCCGCAGCGTCACCAGGTGCGTGAGTACGCCGTGGCCAACTCGACGCCGTACCCGCTGTACCGCCTCGACATCGGCCGCAACTGGGGACGGCAACCCGAGACGCAGCTGAACCGGGTGGAACTGCTCACCACGGACGACGCCGAACTCGTCGGCACCCCCGTGCCCGTCACCCGGGTCGAGGCCAGCGGCGAGCACTGGAGCGCCGGCGAGGTCGCCGCGAACCTGCTCGACGCCGGCGGCGGCAAGTGGCTGACGTTCTCGTCCACCGCGACGCTGGACTTCGTCCTGGCCAAGCCGGGCGTTGTCACGGCCTACACGCTGACGTCCGCGAACGACCACTGCTCGCGGGACCCGAAGGACTGGGTGCTGCGGGCGTCCCAGGACGGGCTCACCTGGGTGACCGTCGACCGGCGGTCCGGAGAGATGTTCACCGAGCGCTTCCTGGCGCGGGAGTTCACCACCTCCGTCACGACGCCGTACGCCCGGTACCGACTGGACGTCACCGCCAACGCGGAGGGCGTGGGCGAGATCCAGCTCCAGGGCGTGCGGCTGGTGATGAAGAGAAACGACGACCGGAGCACCACCGGCCAGGAGTTCTCCGGCGTCCTGCGCGACGAGCACGGTCCCACCGTCGGCTACCGGGGGAGGACGGTCGCCCACGAGGTGGTGCGACGGCGCGTCGGTTCACCGGACGGGAAGCACCCGGCGGCGGGCTTCCGGAACCGCGAGTCACGGGCGAAGCTGGACCGCTTCCGCGACGCGGCGCTCGCGCGGGGCATCCCCGCCGACGACGTGGAGCGCTGGCTGGGGCTGGCGCGGCCCTGCCTGGTACTGGCGTCGGACGTGGACGGCCCGGTCGTGGGGCACTTCGGCACCCCGGTGATGCTCCCGCCCGACGTCGCCCTTCCGCGTCTGTACGACGTGCCGGTCGGCGAGCTGTCCGACGATCCGTCCGAGGAGCCGGGGTTCGAGCACCTCGTCGCGACCCTCGACCTCGGGGCCCTGCCCGAGGGCGTGACGAACCTCCCGCTGCCGCCCGACGGCCGTCTGCTGCTGTTCGCCTGGCCCGCGCTGGAGGCGAGCGAGGACCACTCCTGTACGAGCGGTTCCGTGGTGTACGTCCCCGCCGGAACCATGGTCGAGGAACGGAAGGTGGAGTACGACTACGAGCCGGACCACGAGTTGGGCGACGTCGACTTCGACGGCGAGCTGCGTGGCGAGCTGCGCGTGAGGTACGACGTCTCCCTGCCGGACTACGAGAACTTCAACGGCGATCCGCTCCTCGAGGAACATCCCCGGGCGGAGGAACTGCGCGAGGTGTGGGCGGACGTGCGGGCCGACGGCTACTGGCACAAGGGCCCGCAACTGCAGCTCGGCGGATACGCCCTGGACGCCCAGGGGTGGGGCGACCCGGTGAGGGGGTGCGCGTACGCCGCCGGGGACGACGGGCCACGGCTCAAGAACTGGGCGCTCCTGGCCCAGTGGCATCCCGGGATGTACAACCTGGAGTCCGTCACCATGTACTGGGCGATGAGCGAGCGGGACCTCGCGGCCCGCCGCTTCACCGGGGCCCGGGTCGCGATGTACGCCCACTGACAGCGACACCACCGGCACCGGCACCCCCACCGGCCGGTGCCGGTCGCAGCGGCGTTCGTCGGCGGCGACACCCGGCGGGCCGGTCGGCGAGGGGCCGTGCGGCGCACGGGGGATGGGGGGCCCTGGCTCCCTAACCGTCCTTGCCGTACCGCCGGAACTCCGACGTCTCCACGGTCCACGGTCCGAACGGCACCGCGTCACCGAAGATGTACGGCTCCGCTCGGCTGTAGCGCCCCCCGCACGGTTCGGAGTGCACCTCGATCGTGCCCGTGCGCGGGTCGACGATCATGTAGTGCGGGATGCCCATGGCCGGGTAGTCGGCGAGTTTCTCGGCGTAGTCGTTGTTCGGGTTGGACGGCGAGACGATCTCGACGGTGGCCAGGACCTGCGTCGCGTCGACAGCGAGGCCCTCTTCGTCGAGGGCGGCCTCGGGGATGACGACGGCGTCGGGGCGACGCATGCGGCCGATCGCCGGGTGCTCGATCTCGGGGCCGTTGGCGCAGATGTAGTCGGGGTGAGAAGTGAGAAGCTGCGCGTCCAGCTGTTTGCAGATCCGCCGCACCGTGCCCTCATGACGCTTGGACGGGCACATCATGGCCAGTATCGGACCGGACGGCCCGATCTCGACGCTCCAGGCCCCTTCGAGCCGTTCCGCATATGCTCCGAGGTCTGCGGCGATGGCGCGCATCTTCGCGTAGTCCATGCCCCGAGCGTACTGAAAGTGCCTCCTCCCCGGACGTCCCTGTCACACCCCACCGGTACCGTCGGACCATGACCGACCAGTCCGATGCCGCTCCCGGTGAACGGCGGCTCGCCACCCTCGAAGGCGTCCTGGAACGCATCACGTACGCCAACGAGGAGAACGGCTACACGGTCGCCCGCGTAGACACCGGCAGAGGCGCCGGCGACCTCCTCACGGTCGTCGGCGCGCTGCTCGGCGCGCAGGCCGGTGAGTCCCTGCGGATGGAGGGCCGCTGGGGGTCCCATCCGCAGTACGGCAAGCAGTTCCACGTGGAGAACTACACGACCGTGCTCCCGGCCACGGTCCAGGGCATCCGGCGCTACCTCGGCTCCGGCCTGGTCAAGGGCATCGGCCCGGTCTTCGCCGACCGCATCACCCAGCACTTCGGCGTGGACACGCTCCAGATCATCGAGGAGGAGCCGAAGCGGCTCGTCGAGGTGCCCGGCCTCGGTCCCAAGCGGACGAAGAAGATCGCCGACGCGTGGGAGGAGCAGAAGGCGATCAAGGAGGTCATGCTCTTCCTCCAGACCGTCGAGGTGTCGACGTCGATCGCGGTGCGGATCTACAAGAAGTACGGCGACGCGTCGATCTCCGTCGTGAAGAACCAGCCCTACCGCCTGGCCTCCGACGTCTGGGGCATCGGCTTCCTCACCGCCGACAAGATCGCCCAGTCGGTCGGGATCCCGCACGACAGCCCGGAGCGGGTGAAGGCGGGATTGCAGTACGCCCTGTCGCAGGCCACCGACCAGGGGCACTGCTACCTCCCCGAGGAGAAGCTGATCGCCGACGCGGTGAAGCTGCTCCAGGTGGACACCGGGCTCGTCATCGAGTGCCTCGCCGAGCTGGCCGCCGAGCCGGCGGAGGGCGAGGATCCCGGCGTCGTACGCGAGAAGGTCCCCGACCCACAGGGCGGAGACCCCGTCACCGCCGTCTACCTCGTCCCCTTCCACCGCGCCGAGCTGGCCCTCGCCGCCCAGCTGCTGCGCCTGCTGCGCACCGGCGAGGACCGGATGCCGGGATTCGGGGACGTCGCCTGGGACAAGGCGCTCGGATGGCTCGGGCAACGCACCGGCGCCGACCTCGCCCCCGAGCAGGAGGCGGCCGTCAAGCTGGCGCTCACCGAGAAGGTCGCCGTCCTCACCGGCGGGCCCGGTTGCGGCAAGTCCTTCACCGTCCGCTCCATCGTCGAGCTGGCCCGCGCGAAGAAGGCGAGGGTGGTGCTCGCCGCGCCGACGGGGCGGGCCGCCAAGCGGCTGGCCGAGCTGACCGGCACCGAGGCCTCCACCGTGCACCGCCTGCTGGAGCTCAAGCCCGGCGGCGACGCCGCCTACGACCGGGACCGGCCGCTCGACGCCGACCTCGTCGTCGTCGACGAGGCCTCCATGCTCGACCTCCTCCTCGCCAACAAGCTGGTCAAGGCCGTGGCACCCGGCGCCCACCTGCTCTTCGTCGGGGACGTCGACCAGCTGCCCAGCGTGGGCGCGGGGGAAGTGCTGCGGGACCTGCTCGCCGACGGGAGCCCCGTGCCGGCCGTCCGGCTCACCCGTGTCTTCCGCCAGGCCCAGCAGTCGGGCGTCGTGACGAACGCGCACCGGATCAACGCGGGGCAGCACCCGCTCACCGACGGCATGAAGGACTTCTTCCTCTTCGTGGAGGACGAGACGGAGGAGGCGGGGCGCCTCACGGTGGACGTCGCCGCGCGGCGCATCCCCGCGAAGTTCGGGCTGGACCCGCGCCGGGACGTGCAGGTCCTCGCCCCCATGCACCGGGGGCCCGCCGGTGCCGGCACGCTCAACGGGCTCCTCCAGCAGGCCGTCACCCCGGGGCGCCCGGACGTGCCGGAGAAGCGGTTCGGCGGCCGGGTCTTCCGGGTCGGCGACAAGGTGACCCAGATCCGCAACAATTACGAGAAGGGCGAGAACGGTGTCTTCAACGGCACCGTGGGCGTCGTCACCTCGCTCGACCCGGTGGAGCAGCGCCTCACCGTGCTGACGGACGAGGACGAGGAGGTGCCGTACGAGTTCGACGAGCTGGACGAGCTGGCCCACGCCTACGCGGTGACCATCCACCGCTCCCAGGGCAGCGAGTACCCGGCGGTGGTGATCCCCGTGACGACCGGCGCCTGGATGATGCTCCAGCGCAACCTGCTGTACACGGCGGTCACCCGGGCCAAGCGACTGGTCGTCCTGGTCGGCTCCCGCAGGGCGATCGGGCAGGCGGTGCGCACGGTGTCGGCGGGCAGGCGCTGCACGGCGCTCGACTTCCGGCTGGCGGGCTCCCGAACCTGAAACCTTCCGGTAAACCTCACGGCCCCTGTGAAAAAAGTGATCGATCAAACGAGTCGCAAAGGTCACAGAGCACTTCCGGAAGGGCGGAAGAGGGGGCAGGATGAGCAAGTTGGCGGCACTCAGTGCCGCCAATAGGCCCGATGGTCGACCCCGAGTGCACTCTCCTGAGCCAAGTGGGGGATGGTAGAGACAGTCAGGGCACCTCGAAGATGAGGCACTACGTCGGTGGTGAGGGAAGACGTGAGCGACAACTCAGTAGTACTGCGGTACGGCGATGACGAGTACACCTACCCGGTGATCGACAGCACCGTCGGCGACAAGGGCTTCGACATCGGGAAGCTCCGCGCCCAGACCGGTCTGGTGACGCTGGACAGCGGCTACGGCAACACCGCCGCCTATAAATCCGCCGTCACGTATCTGGACGGCGAGGCGGGCATCCTCCGGTACCGCGGCTACCCGATCGAGCAGCTGGCCGAGCGCTCCTCCTTCGTGGAGGTCGCCTACCTGCTGATCAACGGCGAGCTGCCGACCGTCGACGAGCTCAGCGGGTTCAAGAACGAGATCACGCAGCACACCCTGCTGCACGAGGACGTCAAGAACTTCTACAAGGGCTTCCCGCGCGACGCCCACCCGATGGCCATGCTGTCGTCGGTCGTCTCGGCGCTGTCCACGTTCTACCAGGACAGCCACAACCCGTTCGACGAGCGTCAGCGCAACCTCTCCACGATCCGGCTGCTCGCGAAGCTTCCGACGATCGCGGCCTACGCGTACAAGAAGTCGATCGGTCACCCGTTCGTCTACCCGCGCAACGACCTCGGCTACGTCGAGAACTTCCTGCGCATGACGTTCTCGGTGCCGGCGCAGGAGTACGTACCCGACCCGACGGTCGTCGCCGCGCTGGACAAGCTGCTGATCCTGCACGCGGACCACGAGCAGAACTGCTCGACCTCCACGGTCCGCCTGGTCGGCTCCTCGCAGGCGAACATGTTCGCCTCGATCTCCGCCGGCATCAACGCGCTCTGGGGCCCGCTGCACGGCGGCGCCAACCAGTCGGTGCTGGAGATGCTGGAGGGCATCCGCGACGCCGGCGGCGACGTCGACTCCTTCATCCGCAAGGTGAAGAACAAGGAGGACGGCGTCCGCCTGATGGGCTTCGGCCACCGGGTCTACAAGAACTTCGACCCGCGCGCAAAGATCATCAAGGCTGCCGCGCACGACGTCCTCTCCGCCCTCGGCAAGTCCGACGAGCTGCTGGACATCGCGCTGAAGCTGGAGGAGCACGCGCTCTCCGACGACTACTTCGTCTCGCGCAGCCTCTACCCGAACGTCGACTTCTACACCGGCCTGATCTACCGGGCCATGGGCTTCCCGACCGAGATGTTCACGGTCCTGTTCGCCCTGGGCCGGCTGCCGGGCTGGATCGCCCAGTGGCACGAGATGATCAAGGAGCCGGGTTCCCGCATCGGCCGCCCGCGCCAGATCTACACGGGTGTCGTCGAGCGCGACTTCGTTCCCGTCGAGGCGCGCTGAGCCGCCAGGCACCCCCGCAGCGCATCCGGAGAGTCCCGTACCGCCCCGAGCGGTACGGGACTTTTCCGTGGCCGGATGGGGCGGGCGCGGGCGGGACGGCGCGAACGAGACAGCAGAAGGCGCCCTGGCGCCGGTCCCCCCACGGGCCGACGAACCAGGGCGCCTTCCCATGTCCCGGTACGGATTCCCCCCACGGGATCCGGCCGGGCGTCTGTGAGGACAGCGCCTGAATCGCTGTACTTGAGCACAACGGGCAGAACCCGTCGCGCCTGTCGTGCCAGAAATGCCTGTCGTACCTGTCGTGCCGTTCGCGCGGTCTGCCGGGACAGCGCACGCCCGGGAGGGCCGCTCAAAGCTTCCCGGTGTACGTGTCCCGGCAACGCAGCTCTGGGAAAGTCCCCCAAGACATCCCCAGATGCCAGGTGGCGCCCCCCAAGACGCTGCCTGACATCGCCAACTTAGACCGTCGAACCCCTTGGATGGTTACGTTCACGTCACTGTGATCTGCGTCTCTTGCATATGTCCTTTAGGTGCGCAAGAGCCCCCGATACGCCGAACGGGACCCAAGCGTAAGGAAGATGCGCGAGCCTTGTGAAGAGCTTATGTGAGGCGGGTGCCGGACTCCAGAGGCACTCCCCCTCTACCTGCGGGGAACGCGCGTTCAGCGAAAGGCCCGCAGCCGGAGGCTGTTGGTGACCACGAACACCGAGGAGAAGGCCATCGCCGCCCCCGCGATCATCGGGTTCAGCATCCCGGCGGCGGCCAGCGGCAGCGCGGCCACGTTGTAGCCGAAGGCCCACACGAGGTTGCCCTTGATCGTGGAGAGGGTGCGCCGGGAGAGCCGGATCGCGTCCGCGGCCACCCGCAGGTCCCCGCGCACCAGCGTCAGGTCGCCCGCCTCGATCGCCGCGTCCGTCCCCGTGCCCATCGCCAGCCCCAGGTCGGCGGTGGCGAGCGCGGCGGCGTCGTTGACGCCGTCCCCGACCATGGCGACCGTACGGCCCTCGGCCCGCAGCCGCTCCACCGAGGCGACCTTCTCCTCGGGCAGCACCTCGGCGATCACCTCGTCGATGCCGACGGCCCTCGCGACCGACTCGGCGACGCGCCGGTTGTCGCCGGTCAGCAGCACGGGGGTGAGCCCCAGCCGGCGCAGCTCGGCCACCGCCTCGGCGCTGCTCTCCCTGATCGCGTCCGCCACGGAGACGACCCCGCGCGCCGCGCCGTCCCACCCGACCACGACGGCCGTACGACCGTCCCTCTCGGCCTCGTCCCGGGCGCGGGACACCTCGGGCGGCAGAGCGTCCCAGAGGCGACCCACGGCCACCTCACGGCCCTCCACGCGCCCGCGTACGCCCCGCCCGGGGAGGTTCGTGAAGTCCTCGACGCCGGGCAGGGGGCCGACCCGTTCCTCGGCGCCGGCTGCGATCGCGCGGGCCACGGGATGCTCGGAGGCGTGCTCGATGGCGCCCACGAGTCGCAGCAGCTCCGCCTCGTCGGTGCCCTCGGCGGCGTACACCCCGTGCAGGGTCGTGCGGCCCGTGGTGACGGTGCCGGTCTTGTCCAGGACGACCGTGTCGACGCGCCGCGTGGACTCCAGGACCTCGGGGCCCTTGATGAGGATGCCGAGCTGGGCGCCCCGGCCCGTTCCCACCATCAGCGCGGTCGGCGTGGCCAGACCCAGCGCGCAGGGGCAGGCGATGATCAGGACGGCGACGGCGGCGGTGAACGCGGCGACCGTGTCCCCCGTGGCGGCCAGCCACCCGCCGAAGGTGACGACCGCGATCAGCAGCACCACGGGCACGAAGACACCGGAGATCCGGTCGGCGAGCCGCTGCACCTCGGCCTTGCCGCCCTGCGCGTCCTCGACCAGCTGCGCCATCCGGGCCAGCTGCGTGTCGGCGCCGACCCGGGTGGCCTCGACGATCAGCCGGCCCCCGGCGTTGACCGTGGCGCCGGTGACCGCGTCCCCGACGCCGACGTCCACCGGCACCGACTCGCCCGTCAGCAGCGAGGCGTCCACGGCCGACGCGCCCTCCACCACCGTCCCGTCGGTGGCGACCTTCTCGCCGGGCCGTACGACGAACCGGTCGCCGACCGCCAGCCGGGCCACCGGTATCCGCACCTCACGCCCGTCCCGCAGGACCGCGACGTCCTTGGCGCCCAGCTCCATCAGCGCCCGCAGCGCGGCGCCGGCGCGGCGCTTGGAGCGGGCCTCCAGCCAGCGGCCGAGGAGGAGGAAGGCGGTGACCCCGGCGGCGGCCTCCAGGTAGATCATGGAGGAGCCGTCCGCGCGGGAGACGGTGAGGTCGAAGCCGTGCCGCATGCCCGGCATGCCCGCGTCCCCGAAGAACAGCGCCCACAGCGACCAGCCGAACGCCGCGAGTGTGCCCAGCGAGACCAGGGTGTCCATGGTGGCCGCGCCGTGCCGGACGTTCGTCCAGGCGGCGCGGTGGAAGGGCAGCCCGCCCCAGACGACGACGGGCGCGGCCAGGGTGAGCGAGAGCCACTGCCAGTTGTCGAACTGGAGCGCCGGGACCATCGCGAGCAGCACGACGGGCGCGGCGAGGAGGACGGAGACGACCAGGCGCTCGCGCAGGGCGGACAGCTCGGGGTCGTCGGTGGCCGCCTCGGGGGGCACCGTTTCGTCGGGCTCCGGCGGCGGCGCGGGCTCCTCGGCGGTGTATCCCGTCCTGACGACCGTGGCGATCAGGTCGGTGACCCGGGTGGTCGCCGGGTGGGTGATCCGGGCCTTCTCGGTGGCGTAGTTCACCGTGGCGGTGACGCCGTCCATGCGGTTGAGCTTCTTCTCGACGCGGGCCGCGCAGGAGGCGCAGGTCATCCCGCCGATGAGCAGCTCGACCCGGGCGAGGTCCGGCTCGGCGGCCGTGGGGGTGGTGCTGGTCATGGTCCGGGCTCCAGACGGGCCGGCCGGACCGCGCGCGGCCCGGCCGGCAAGGCTTGGGTGCTGCTGGGGCGCTGCGGGTCAGGCCCTGCCGACGAGCTCGAAGCCCGCCTCGTCCACGGCCGCGCGCACGGCCGCGTCGTCGAGGGGCGCCTCGGAGACGACGGTGACCTCGCCGGTGGAGGCGACGGCCTGGACCGAGCCGACGCCCGAGATCTCGGCGATCTCGCCGGAGACGGCGCCCTCGCAGTGTCCGCAGCTCATTCCGCTCACCTTGTAGACGGTGGTGACGGAGCCCTGGGTGTCGGTCTGGGTGGTCATGTCCTACTCCTCGTCGGGGCGTGCGTGGGCGGGTACCCGTGGTCCAGCGTGGACCACGTACCCCACTGTACCCCTAGGGGGTATAGAGGCGGATCGGCCCGCCGGTCCGGGGGTGTCCGTGGTGGGCTAAGGGTTCCGGTTCCGGTCTCGATTGCGGGGCCGGCACGCGACCCAGGCCCGGACCGTGTCCGCGTACCAGTACGGCTTTCCGCCCTCCACGTGGTCGGGCGGTGGCAGGATCCCGTGCTTGCGGTACGACCGTACGGTGTCCGGCCGAACCCGGATGTGGGCCGCGATGTCCTGGTAGGACCAGAGCCTTCGGTCGGTCACTGGTTGCACCTCCCTGCGCGCACCGCGGTGGCGACCGGGGACGGCCGTCGGGGGGAGCCGGACGCTGCGCTGGCGATCACCAAGCCTGTGCCGGGTGAACGGTGTGCGGTGAGGGACGGTCGGGGGCCGTTCCGGGATGTGACGAAAGGCTTGTGCGCTCGTGACATCTGTGACGGAACGGTTGCTTCTGTGACACAAGCGGCGGGTATGAGGGGGCCTGCCGGGTGCCGGGTGTGGCGCCACCCGGACCACGTTCTCCACCACGTCATCCGAATGTCCGGACAAAACGTTGACAGGCCGCACGCGCGGGGCTAGAAACCGGGGGAGACCCAACGGCGGGCCCGCGGAGGCGGACCCGTGAGGGCGGGCACGAAGGGGAACGCGATGGCGCAAGTGACGGCGCACGCGACGGCGCACGACCTGATCGCCGGGGAGCCGCAGACCGCTCCCGCCGTCGCCGGTGGTTCCCCCACGAAACGCCTCCGGCGCGGGAAGGCCGCTTCGCCCTGGCAGGAGCGAAGCACGAGCGCAGACTCCCCGCTCGCACCGGTTCCGCGCCGGAGGTTTCCCGCGTCCCGCCGAGGCGCGGGCCCGCCAGCACCCGTCCGTACCCGTCCACGTGTCTACGTGGACGCCCGAACCGCATACACAGTGTCGGGCCCGCCCGCGGCGCCCGGCTGCTGGGATGGACCCATGGCCGGGGCCGCGTCCCGAACGTCGCCGGTCACGGCCGGTGAGCAGGCCCCACGGCACGTCTCGACCCGTCGCCGCCATCTGTGATCTGTGAAGGAGTTCTCGGGCATGACGAACATCGTCAACCACTGGATCGGCGGCAAGAGCGCCGAAGGCGCCTCGGGCACGTACGGGCCGGTGACGAACCCGGCGACCGGAGAGGTCACCACGAAGGTCGCCTTCGCCTCCGTCGGCGAGGTGGACGCCGCGGTCGCCGCCGCCAAGGAGGCGTACCTGACCTGGGGCCAGTCCTCGCTGGCGCAGCGCACCTCGATCCTCTTCAGGTTCCGGGCACTGCTGGACGCGCACCGCGACGAGATCGCCGAGCTGATCACAGCCGAGCACGGCAAGGTGCACTCCGACGCGCTCGGCGAGGTCGCCCGCGGCCTGGAGATCGTCGACCTGGCCTGCGGCATCAACGTGCAGCTGAAGGGGGAGCTGTCGACGCAGGTCGCCACCCGCGTGGACGTGTCCTCCATCCGGCAGCCGCTCGGCGTCGTCGCCGGCATCACGCCGTTCAACTTCCCGGCGATGGTGCCGCTGTGGATGTTCCCGATCGCCATCGCCTGCGGCAACACCTTCGTGCTCAAGCCGAGCGAGAAGGACCCGTCGGCCGCCGTGAAGATCGCCGAGCTGCTCTTGGAGGCCGGACTGCCGGACGGCGTCTTCAACGTCGTACACGGTGACAAGGTGGCCGTCGACCGCCTCCTGGAGCACCCGGACGTCAAGGCCGTCTCCTTCGTCGGCTCCACCCCGATCGCCCGCCACATCCACACCACCGCCTCGGCCAACGGCAAGCGAGTCCAGGCGCTCGGCGGAGCCAAGAACCACATGCTGGTGCTGCCCGACGCCGACCTCGACGCGGCGGCGGACGCGGCCGTCAGCGCGGCCTACGGCTCGGCGGGCGAGCGCTGCATGGCGATCTCCGCGGTCGTCGCCGTCGGCGCCGTCGGCGACGCACTGGTGAACAAGATCCGCGAGCGCGCCGAGAAGATCAAGATCGGCCCCGGTGACGACCCGACGTCCGAGATGGGCCCGCTGATCACCAAGGCGCACCGCGACAAGGTCGCCTCCTACGTCGAGGGCGCGGCGGCCGAGGGCTGCGAGGTCGTCCTGGACGGCACCGGCCACACGGTCGACGGCCACGAGGACGGCCACTGGATCGGCATCTCCCTGCTGGACCGGGTGCCGACCACGGCCAAGGCCTACCAGGACGAGATCTTCGGCCCGGTCCTGTGCGTGCTGCGCGCCGAGACGTACGAGGAGGGCGTGGCGCTCATCAACGCCTCCCCCTTCGGCAACGGCACCGCGATCTTCACCCGGGACGGCGGTGCGGCCCGCCGCTTCCAGCTGGAGATCGAGGCCGGCATGGTCGGCGTGAACGTGCCGATCCCGGTCCCCGTCGGCTACCACTCCTTCGGCGGCTGGAAGGACTCGCTCTTCGGCGACCACCACGTCTACGGCAACGACGGCACGCACTTCTACACCCGCGGCAAGGTCGTCACCACCCGCTGGCCCGACCCGGCCGACGCCCCGGCGGGCGTGGACCTGGGCTTCCCGCGCAACCACTGAGCCCGCGCCGGACCGCCTTCCTCGGCACCGTCAAGGGCCAAGGATCGCGGACTGCCCGAGGTGACCGGCCGCCTACCACGGACGCGGTACGCGACCGGGGCCGCGTACGCCGTGGGAAGGGGCGGCAGTTCAGCCCGGGGGCTGCCTCCACCGCCGTAGGCGGCCCGTACCGTTGACGCATGGATCTTCGACTGCCGCGCGCGCGAGGGCTGCTTCGGGGACCGCGGCGGATGCTCTCCGCCGCGGCCGCCGTCGTCGTACTCGCCGGCGTGGGGACATGGACGGCCGTCGCCGGCGACGACCCGCTCCCGGTGCACCGCGCCGACCGGGCCATGGCCGTGGGCGACGGGGTGCGCCTGGACACCTCCTACTTCACGGCGGGTTCCGGCGACCGCCGCCCGGCCGTCCTGCTCGGGCACGGCTTCGGCGGCAGCAAGGCCGACGTACGGGAACAGGCCGAGGACCTCGCCCGCGACGGGTACGCGGTGCTGACCTGGTCGGCGCGCGGCTTCGGAGAGTCCACCGGGAAGATCGGGCTGAACGCCCCGGACGGCGAGGTCGCCGACGTGTCCCGGCTGATCGACTGGCTGGCGAAGCGGCCCGAGGTCCGGCTGGACGAGAAGGGCGACCCGCGCGTGGGCGTGGCCGGCGCCTCCTACGGCGGCGCGGTCGCGCTGCTGGCCGCCGGGCACGACAAGCGGGTCGACGCGATCGCCCCCTCCATCACGTACTGGAACCTCTCGGACGCCCTTTTCCCGAACGGCGTCTTCAAGAAGCTGTGGGCCGGCATCTTCGTCAACATGGGCGGCGGCTGCGAGCGGTTCGAGGACGAGCTGTGCCGCATGTACCAGCGGGTCGCCGAGTCAGGGAAGCCGGACGCCGAGGCCGCGGCACTCCTCGACGAGCGCAGCCCGCAGGCCGTCGGCGACCGCATCTCCGTACCCACGCTGCTGACGCAGGGCCAGACCGACTCCCTCTTCCCCCTCGACCACGCCGACCGGGCCGCGCGGGCGATCCGCGCGGGCGGCGCCCCGGTGGCCGTCGACTGGATCGCGGGCGGCCACGACGGCGGCGACCCGGAGACGGACCGGATCCAGGACCGCGTCGGGGCGTGGTTCGACCGCCACCTGAAGGGCGACGAGTCGGCCGGCACCGGCCCCGCCTTCCGCGTCAGCCGCACGCTCGGCACCGGAAGCGGCGACGGCGAACCCCGCTTGGAGGGCGTCGGCGCCGACTCCTACCCCGGCCTGGAGAGTGAGCCGCGCGCCATCGAACTGCGCGGACGCGAGCAGAGCTTCGACAACCCGGCCGGCGCCAGTCCGCCCGCCGTCTCCGCGCTGCCCGGCATCGGCGGAGCCGGCGGCCTCTCCCAGCTCTCCTCGCTCGGCATCGGAGTCTCCCTGGACTTCCCCGGCCAGCACGCCGCCTTCGAGTCGGCGCCCGTCCGGGAGGACCTCCGTGTCACCGGCTCGCCGACCGCGACCGTCCACGTGAAGTCCACCAAGGACGACGCCGTGCTCTTCGCCAAGGTGTACGACGTCGGCCCCGGCGGCACCCAGCCGGTCCTCCCCTCCCAACTCGTCACCCCCGTCCGGGTCGCGGACGTCGGGAGCGGCGGCAAGGACGTGGAGATCACCCTCCCGGCCATCGACCACGAGGTGGAGAGCGGCCACCGGCTGCGCCTGGTCCTGTCCTCCACCGACCTCGGCTACGCCTCCCCGGCCGCCCCCGTCACGTACACCGTCTCCCTCAAGGGCGACCTGCGGGTGCCGACGGCCCTCGGTGACACCGGCCCGGCGTCCGGGCTGCCCGCCTGGGTCTGGTGGGCGCCCCTCGCGGGAGCCGCGGTGGCCGCGGCCCTGCTGCTGACCGCCCGCCGCCGCACCACCGCTCCGCCCCCCGACCCCGCGCTGTCCGGCGTACCGCTCCAGATCACGGACCTGACCAAGCGGTACGCCAAGTCCACCGACCGGTACGCCGTCCGGGACCTGTCCTTCCGCGTGGAGCAGGGCCAGGTACTGGGCCTGCTCGGGCCGAACGGCGCGGGCAAGACGACGACCCTGCGCATGCTGATGGGCCTGATCACACCCGACGGCGGCGAGATCCGCGTCTTCGGCCACGCCATCGCGCCCGGCGCCCCGGTCCTCTCCCGCGTCGGCGCCTTCGTCGAGGGCGCGGGCTTCCTGCCGCACCTGTCCGGCCGCGAGAACCTGGAGCTGTACTGGAGGGCCACCGGCCGCCCGCCCGAGGACGCCCACCTCGACGAGGCCCTGGAGATCGCCGGCCTCGGTGAGGCGCTCGCCCGCGCGGTACGCACCTACTCCCAGGGCATGCGCCAGCGCCTCGCCATCGCCCAGGCCATGCTGGGCCTGCCCGACCTGCTGATCCTGGACGAGCCGACCAACGGCCTGGACCCGCCGCAGATCCGCGAGATGCGCGAGGTGATGATCCGGTACGCGGCGGCCGGCCGCACGGTGATCGTCTCCAGCCATCTGCTGGCCGAGGTCGAGCAGACCTGCACCCACCTGGTGGTCATGGACCACGGCCGGCTGGTGCAGGCCGGCCCGGTCGGCGAGATCGTCGGCTCCGGCGACACGCTGCTGGTGGGCACCTCCGCGGGCGTGGACGCGCCGCTGGTCGAGAAGGTCGCCGCCCTGTCGGGCGTGGCCTCGGCGACCGCCACCGACGGCGGCCTGCTGGTCCGGCTCGGCGCCGACGGCACGGCCGGGGACCTGATCGCCGAACTCGTACGCCTGGACGTGCCCGTGGAGTCGGTGGGACCCCACCGGCGCCTCGAGGACGCCTTCCTCACCCTGATCGGAGAGCCGGCATGAGCAAGTTGGCCGAACGCGCCGCGCCCGCCGGCTCCCAGGAGGTCGCCGAGGGCTACCGCGCGGGCCGTACGCTGCCCGTCCGGGTCGAGCTGGTCCGGCAGTTGAAGCGGCGGCGCACGCTCCTCGTGGGCGGCGTCCTGTTCGCCCTGCCGTTCGTGCTGCTCGTGGCCTTCCGGATCGGCGGCGATCCGGAAGGCGCGGGCAACCAGGTCAGCCTGATGGACTCGGCCACCGCGTCGGCGGCGAACTTCGCCGCGGTGAACCTCTTCGCCTCCGCGGGCTTCCTCCTCGTCGTGCCCGTCGCCCTGTTCTTCGGGGACACGGTCGCCTCGGAGGCGAGCTGGTCGTCCCTGCGCTACCTGCTCGCGGCGCCCGTGCCCCGCGCGCGCCTGCTCTGGTCCAAGCTGGTCGTCGCCCTCGCCCTCAGCCTGGCCGCGATCGTCCTGCTGCCGCTGGTCGCCCTCGCCGTCGGCACGGTCGCCTACGGCTGGGGGCCGCTGGAGCTGCCCACCGGCGGCAGCCTGTCCGGCGGCGTCGCGGCCGAGCGCCTGGCCATCACGGTGGCGTACGTCCTCGTCTCGCAGCTGGTCACCGCCGCGCTGGCGTTCTACCTCTCCACCAGGACGGACGCGCCGCTCGGCGCGGTCGGCGGCGCGGTCGGTCTGACCATCATCGGCAACGTCCTGGACGAGGTGACCGCCCTCGGCGACTGGCGCGACTTCCTGCCCGCGCACTGGCAGTACGCCTGGCTCGACGCCGTGCGCCCCGAGCTGGACTGGACCCGCCTGATCCAGGGCACGTCACTTTCGGTGACGTACGCGCTCGTGCTGTTCGCCCTGGCCTTCCGCGGGTTCGCCCGCAAGGACGTGGTGTCCTAGGGAGCCGGGGACCGGGCCTCGGGTCCGGGTTACCGGGCCGTAGGACACCTTCGGCACCTCCGGATACTTCGGCCGGGTCACCGGAGGGTCACCCACCGGTCTCGGGGGCCCGTCGCCGTGCCCACTTCGAGACGCACCCGTGACGCCCCGTGCCGCACGTTCCGCCCCACCGCGCCGTCACAGTCACGTACATCGGCGTCAACGGAACCAGGGGGCACGGAAGATGAAGCGGTACCGGACACCAAGGCCGGTCGGCGTGCTGCTCGCGCTCACGGCGGCGGGCGGCCTGCTGCTCACCGGCTGCGAGAGCGGGGGCGACGCGGACCACGGGGCGAAGGGCTCGGCGGCCGACTCCCGGGGCGGCTCGGCAGGCCGTCCCGGCGGCGAGGGCGGTCAGCGGTACGACGGCTCCACGGGCACCGGGGGAGCCGGTGGGTCCGGGGAGTCGGGCGGGACGGGGGAGGACCGGAAGAACGGGGACTCCCGGGAGATCGCTCCCGCCCCCGACCACCTCTCCACCTTCGCCCTCGACGTCGACACCGCCTCCTACGGCTACGCCCGCCGCACCCTCTCCGAGGGCCGGCTGCCCGACCCCTCGACGGTCCGGCCCGAGGAGTTCGTCAACAGCTTCCGCCAGGACTACGACCGGCCCGACGGCGACGGCTTCACGGTGACCGTGGACGGCGCGCGCACCGACGAGGACGACTGGTCACTGGTCCGCGTGGGCCTGGCCACGCGGGCTGCCGGGCAGGAGGAGGAACGCCCGCCCGCCGCCCTGACGTTCGTCATCGACGTTTCCGGCTCCATGGACGAACCCGGTCGGCTCGACCTCGCCAAGGAGTCCCTCGGCACGATGACCGACGAGCTCCGTGACGACGACTCGGTCGCGCTCGTCACTTTCAGCGACGAGGCCGAGACCGTGCTGCCCATGACCCGGCTGGGCGACTACCGCGGCCGGATCCACGACGCGATCGACAGCCTGGAGCCGACCGAGTCCACCAACCTCGGCGCGGGCGTCGAGACCGGGTACGCCACCGCCGTCGAGGGTCGCCGCGAGGGTGCCACCAACCGCGTCGTCCTCGTCTCCGACGCCCTGGCCAACACCGGCGACACCGACGCGGACGCCATCCTCGAACGCATCGCGGACGCTCGCCGCGAGCACGGCATCACCCTCTTCGGCGTCGGCGTCGGCAGCGACTACGGCGACGCCCTGATGGAACGCCTCGCAGACAAGGGCGACGGCCACACCACGTACGTGTCGACCACCGAGGACGCCCGTGAGGTCTTCTGCGAGCAGCTCCCGCGCCACATCGAGCTGACCGCCCGCGACGCCAAGGCGCAGGTCGCCTTCGACCCGGAGACGGTCGCCGAGTTCCGTCTCGTCGGCTACGACAACCGCCGGGTCGCCGACGACGACTTCCGCGACGACCGCGTCGACGGCGGCGAGGTCGGCCCCGGCCACACCGTCACCGCCCTGTACGCCGTCCGCGTCCGGCCCGGCACCGACGGACACCTCGCCACGGCCACCGTCCGCTGGCTCGACCCCCGCACCCGGGCCCCGCACGAGGAGTCCGGCGACGTGGAGACCGACGCCCTCCACGACTCCGTCCGGGAGGCGGACCACGGCCTGCGGGTCACGGCGACCGCCGCCTACTTCGCCGACGCGCTGCGTTCCTCGACGAGCGACGGCCACGGCGACGACGGCGGCTACCAAGGCCCCGGCGACGGCGGCTCCGGCAGCTACGACGACCGAGGCCGCTACGGCTCCCTGCCGGGGGCGCCGGGTCTCGGCGAACTCGCCGAGCGCGCCGAGGCCCTGGCCGGCCGCACGAAGGACGAGCACGTACGGCAACTGGCCGAAGCCATCGGCACGGCGAACCGGCTGGCCTGAGCGCGGTGTCGCGGACGGACCATTGACCTGTGCCTACTCTCAAGTAAGTTTACTTGTGAGTAAGTAATGGGTGGGCGTTGATGCGCGCGACAGAACGTCAGTCCGATCCGCGACCGGGAGCCGTCATGGGCGTACGCAAGGAACTTGAACGAGCGAGGCAGCGCGGCGACCTGGCCTCCCGGGCGAGGGCCGAGACCGTCAGGGACGCGCACGGCACCGTCCGCGAGGCCCGCACCGCCCCCCTCGTGCCCCGCCCCACCACGGGCAGCACCGCCGACATCCCGTTCACCAACGCGGCCGAGGCCCCCGACGCGGTGGTCCTGCGCCGCGAGGTGAACGGCGTCTGGCGGCCCGTCACCGCCGCGGAGTTCGCCCGCGAGGTGACCGCCGTGGCGAAGGGCCTGATCTCCGCCGGCCTGGAACCCGGCGGGCGGGTCGCCGTCATGTCCCGCACCCGTTACGAGTGGACGGTCCTGGACTTCGCGATCTGGGCGGCCGGCGGCCAGACCGTCCCCGTCTACGCCACCTCCTCCGCCGACCAGGTCGAGTGGATCGTCCGCGACTCCGGCGCCCGCCACGTCGTCACCGAGACCGCCGCCCACACCGCCACCGTTCTGTCCGGCACCGCCGGTCACCCCGAGCGGCCGCGCGCCTGGGAACTCGACGACGGCGCGCTCACCGACCTCACCGCCCTAGGCCTGGGAGTGAGCGACGAGGAGGTCACCAAGCGCCGCACCGCCCTGACCCCGGACACGGTCGCGACACTCTGCTACACCTCCGGCACCACCGGACGCCCCAAGGGCTGCGTCCTCACCCACGCCAACCTGCACGCCGAGGCCGCCAACACGGTCGAGCTGCTGCACCCGATCTTCAAGGCAGCCACCGGACAGGCCGCCTCGACCCTTCTCTTCCTCCCGCTCGCCCACATCCTCGGCCGCACGATCCAGATCGCCTGCCTGCGGGCCCGCATCGAGATCGGCCACTTCCCGAGCATCAAGCCGGACGAACTCCGCCCGGCGTTGAAGACGTTCCGCCCGACCTTCCTGGTCGGCGTCCCGTACCTCTTCGAGAAGATCCACGACACGGGCCGGGCGACCGCCGAGAAGATCGGCCGCGGCGCCTCCTTCGAGCGGGCCCACCGCCTCGCCGTTCGCTTCGGCGCCGCACACCTGGAGCGGTTCCTCGGCCGCGCCAGGGGTCCCGGCCCCGTCCTGTGGGCCGGCTGGGCCCTGTACGACCTGCTGGTCTACCGCCGGGTCCGGGACGAGCTCGGCGGCCGGATGCGCTACGCCATCAGCGGCGGCTCCCCGCTCGACCGCGACCTCAACCTGTTCTTCTACGCCGCCGGAATCATGGTCTACGAGGGCTACGGTCTCACCGAGACCACCGCCGCCGCGACGATCGTGCCGCCCCTGGGGCCCCGCCCCGGCACCGTCGGCACCCCGGTCCCCGGCACCGCCGTGCGCATCGCCGACGACGGTGAGGTGCTCGTCAAGGGCGGAATCGTGTTCGGGGCCTACCGGAACAACCCGGAGGCCACCGACGCCGCCCTCGCCGACGGCTGGTTCGCCACCGGCGACCTCGGCTCCCTCGACGCCGACGGCTACCTCACCATCACCGGCCGCAAGAAGGACCTCCTGGTCACCTCCGGCGGCAAGAACGTCTCCCCGGCCGTCCTGGAGGACCGCCTGCGCAGCCGCCCGCCCGTCGCCCAGTGCCTCGTCGTCGGCGACAACCGCCCCTTCGTCGCCGCCCTGGTCACCCTCGACCCGGACGCCGTCGCCCACTGGCTCTCGGTCAGGGGGCTGCCCGCCGACACCCCGATGTCCGAGGTCGTACGGGACGAAAGGATGCGCGCCGACGTCCAGAAGGCCGTCGACCACGCCAACGCGGCCGTCTCCAGGGCCGAGTCCATACGTGCCTTCCGGCTTGTTGACGGTGAGTTCACCGAGGAGAACGGGCTGCTGACCCCGTCGCTCAAGGTGAAGCGGCACGCGGCTGTGGTGGCGTACGCGGGCGAGATCGAGGCGCTGTACGCGTCGGGTCGTTGACCGGGGCGGGTCGTTGTCGGCGGCGGTGGTTGACAGGGCGGGCTGTTGACGGGGGCGGCCGCTGACTGGGGCAGGCCGTTGGCCGGGGCGCGGCACTCGGCCCGACAGGGTGACGGGCGCGTCCCCGTCGCAGGATGAGGCATTCGAGTGAAATCGCCGGGGTTCGGCGTTTCGTCGTTTCTCCGGTGGTCTATTCCTCGTTGAGAGGGCTGCAGGTCATGGTGCGAGCCGTCAAGACTGTGCTCGCGCGGTTTCTGCCGTCATTCAGGCATGACCGCAAGGAAGGGAAAGTTCATGAAGAAGAGCGCTGCTGTCGTCGCGGGCGCGTTCATGGCCCTCGGCATGGCCTCTCCGGCCTTCGCCGACTCGGGTGCCGAGGCCGCCGCCATCGGCTCCCCGGGAGTCCTGTCCGGCAACGTGGTCCAGGTTCCCGTGAACATTCCCGTCAACGTGTGCGGCAACAGCATCAACGTCGTGGGCCTGCTGAACGAGGCGGCCGACAACACGTGCGTGAACGACTGAGGTCGTCTCGCGTCGGCCGACCGGCTGCGTCTCGGCCGGCCCTGGTCAACTCGTTTGGCCCGGGGTCGGCTTTCCCTCTTTTCGCAGTCGCTGTGCAGCCCATCCTTCAGTCATCTCTTCAAGTAGGAAGACAACCAGAGTGCGACAGACCTTGAGCAGGGGGATGGTCGCGGCTGCCGCCGCGACAGGCATCCTGACCCTGTGCGGCAGTCCCGCCCTTGCCGACTCACATGCGGAAGCGGTGGTCAAGAACTCGCCGGGCGTCGCGTCCGGCAACGCCGTCCAGGCGCCGGTCGACGTGCCGGTGAACGCCTGCGGCAACAGCGTCGACGTGATCGGCGCGCTCAACCCGGCCTACGGCAACGAGTGTGCGAACCAGTCGGAGGAGCGGGACGAGGGCTCCAAGTCCCACGACAAGTCCCACGACGACGATGACGGCTCCGGTTACGGCTCGGACGAGGACGGCGGTTACGGCGGCGGATACGGCGAGGACGACCAGGACTCGTCCGGTGCCTACGCGAGCGGTGAAGTCGTGAGCTCGCCCGGCGTCGCCTCCGGCAACGACGTCCAGGCGCCGGTCGACGTGCCGGTGAACGCCTGCGGCAACAGCGTCGACGTGATCGGCGCGCTCAACCCGGCCTACGGCAACGAGTGCGACGAGGAGAAGACCCCGGGCGGCTACGGGGACGAGGAGAAGCCGCCGCCCTCCGACGAGGAGAAGCCCCGGCCGCCCCACGAGGAGAAGCCTCCGCCGCCCGACGAGGACGAGTACTCGCCGCCCTCCGACGAGGAGTGGACCCCGCCGACCCCGGACACGGAGCGGCCGCCCGAGCTGGCGGAGACCGGCAACGAGGTCACGGTGGGTGCCGCGGCCGCCGGTGCCGCGCTGCTCGCCGGTGGCGTGATCCTGTACCGCCGAGGCCAGGCCGCCTTCCGGCGCTGACCCGCGTCCTCACCGCCCCCGGCCGACCTCTCACGGACTGCCGGGGGCGCTGTGGTGTGCCCGGTACTTCCCGGCGGGCACCGCGCCTCACAGCGGGGCCCGCCGGGCGCCGGTCAGTGGCTGCCCGCCCTCTCGTCGTCCGGGCGGCCGGAACGTTCCGGGCGGCCGGAGCGGCCGGAGGGGTCTGAGCGGTCTGAGGGGGCCGAGGGGGCTGAGCGGTCTGCGCCGTGTGAGCGGTCGGGGCGGCCGGCACGGTCCGTCGCGGGAGCGGTCGCCTGGCGGACCACACGGGCGGGGGCCGGTTGCCCGGCCCCCGGCCGGTCGGTCCTCCGCCGTGGGAACCGCGTGCTGTGCGTGCCGTGCGTGCCGTGAGTGCTCTGGAAGCCCTGTAGGCGCAGCAGTCGGTGCCGCAGGCGGTGCAGCAGCCGGTTGGTCACATGACGCCCCCACAGGGCCCACAGGGCGCGGCCGGGAGCGCGGTCGTCCTGGGCGTGCCAGGCCAGTTCGCGTCCGTGGGGGGCCGGGCGCAGGGCGCTCAGCGGCGCGTAGTTCTCCACCACGAACGTCCGCCCCGGCCGCGGTGCCCCCTCCGGCAGCGGCCGGTCGGTCAGGTCCAGGTGCAGGGCGCGTACGACGTCCAGCCCGGCGGTGTCGGTGAAGAGCCGGAACTGGGCGCCGGGGCGCGGGTTGAAGTCGAGCAGGTGATAGCGGCCCGTCGTACCGCAGCGACGGAAGTCGAGGTCGAAGATGCCCCGGTAGCCCAGCTCTTCCACGATCCGCTCGGCGAGCGCCCGCACCGGAGGGTTCGGTGTCCAGCGGCCGGCCGCCGTCAGACCGGCGCCACGCGGCCTGGCGCGCGTCTTGCGGCCGGCACCGCCCGTCCGGACCGTGCCCGAGCGGTCGGCGTACCCGTGGAAGAACCAGTCACGGTCCGGCCCCGGCGGCAGGAACGCCTGGAGCAGCAGCCGGCTGCCGGCCTCTTCGGCCCGCAGGTGCAGTTCCCCGGCGTCCACCGCCGAGCGCACCAGTACGGTGCTGCGCAGTCCGCTGCCCGGGGGCACCAGCCAGGGCCGGCTCCACTTCGCCACCACCGGCAGCCCCAGCCGCCGGGCGGCGCGGGCGGCCTCGGCCGGACTGTCCGGGACCAGGGTCTCGGGGTGCGGGATGTCCAGGGACGCGCACACACCGGCCAGCTCCCCCTTGTCCGCCACGCGCTCGGGCAGCCCGAACGGCAGGTCGGGCAGCAGGAACACGGGTGCCAGCTCCCCGCGCATCCGCCCCACCGCGACCGCGCTCGCGTCGTCCATCGGGATCAGTACGGCGGGGCGCGCGATCCGCGCGGCGACGCGGCGCAGGACCACCGCGATGTCGGCGGGCGACGCGCCGGGCGGTGGGGGAGTGTGCAGCCGGCTCACGTATCGGGAGAAGCGGACCGGGCTTTCCGCGCAGTCGGCGACCACGTGCACGTCCGTTCCCGCACGGCCGAGCGAACGCACCGCCCCCAGCGTTCCGTGGTGAAAGGGATTCCGGTCGATCCGCAGCAGTACGGCGGGGACGCGGGTGTCGAACAGCGACACGGGATTCTCTCTTCCAATTCGGTTCGAGTCACCGGAGCGGGCGATCAGCACACTCGAAAGCCGTAGCGGCGGTGGCGTGATGGCA
>NZ_BAABCQ010000086.1:0-31143 GCF_039539045.1 Streptomyces marokkonensis | reverse complement strand
GTCGACTCGCTTGGGTAAACTCGCCCGCCTTTCCGACCGAGCCGACCATGAGAAACCCACCGGGAGGGGCCCCACCACTCCACGGCACCCGTCCTTGAGATACGGGTACCACGCAACGATCGCCCCACGCACACGATCCGGCGGCCGGACGTCACGGACGGGAACCGGCCGGTGAGAACGGGGACCGCCCGGGCCCGTCACACGGGACCGACGCCGCCGCCGACGCACCGCCTGCGATGAAGAACCGGTGAAGGCCGCGTGATCATTACAGTTTCCCGGCCCGCCTCTCCCTGAAATGATGTTCCGGCTGTGGCTGTACAACGCGACTACACCTCAAGGTGGTTGACTCTGTGAGACTGACCCGCGCGACCCTCGCCGTGGCCGTCGGCGCCCTCGCTCCCGCCCTGCTTCTCTCCGCCCCCTCCTTCGCCGCCGCCCCGGCGCCGTCGACGGCCGCCGCGGTGGTGGCGCCGGAAACGGGCTCCCCCTACGACGATATGGACGCCGACGACCTGCGCGTCGCCATCGCCAGGACCCTCGCCGACCCCGACAGCGGCCGACGCGTCGTCCAGGAGGCCAACGAGCTCCTCGACGACGGCACCGTGGAGGAGATGCGCGCCTGGCTCGAGACCGGGTACCCCCTCGCCCAGGCCGAGGACGACCGCGTCGCCATCGTCCGTCTCCTCGCCGACCCCGACAGCGGCCGACGCGTCATCCAGGAGGTCCACGAACTCCTCGACAACAACATCGCGGCGGACATACGCGCCTGGCTCGAGACCGGGTACCCCCTCGCCCAGGCCGAGGACGACCGCGTCGCCATCGTCCGTCTCCTCGCCGACCCCGACAGCAGCAGCGCTCTGCGCGCCGCGGCGAACGCGGTCCTGGACGACGGCACCCCGGAGGCACTGCGCCACTTCCTCGAGGTGGGCCAGTACGAGGTCGGCTCCTAGGGTTCCTCCAGACGAGTTCGGCGGGACGGCACCGGGCCCGGGCCCTGCGGAGCAGGCATCCCTGGTCCGGTGCCGTCCCGCCCGGCTGCGGCGCGGAGACTACGCGGTGCCCGCCACCGCCGACAGCCGATGCGCGCCCCGTGCCGACCCCGTGACGCCGGACAGGAACCCCCGGGCCCTCGGTGAGGCGGACTCGGTGAGCCAGGCCGGGTCGATGTCGCAGACGGCGACGCGGACCTCGGTACCGGCCAGGGCCAGGGGAAGGGTGTGGACGACCGTGGACGGAAAGCTGAGGACGGTGCGGCCGATCGGGCCGCGGCGGGCGATCAGCTCCAGGGGAAGGTCGGGGCGGACGACCTCCAGGCCCGTCTCCACGGCCAGCCGGTGGAGTTTCTCGGTGCTCTCGCGGCGGTGGGCGAAGTAGCGGGCCGCGCCGTGGGTCCTGGCCAGGCCTCGTACGGCGTCCACGTAGCGGTCGGCGTCGACGACGCCCGTCTCCACCAGGGAGGTGCCCACCATGTCGGCGCCCTTGGTGACGCGGGGCGGGCCGAAGCGGGCGCGGGTCCAGGCGAAGTCGTTCGCCGTGACGGTGACGCCGTCCGGGGTGTCCTCGATGGGCATGGCGGAGAAGACGGAGACCCGGCGGTCCCCGGAAGGGGTGAGGCGGCGGCGCGCGGACCCGGACACCGGGGCGAAGAGCAGGTCGCGGGGGCCGGGGCGGCTGCCCTTGCGGTGCCAGCGGACCAGGCGTTCGCCGCGGGCGAGCTGGGTGACGAACTCCATCGTGGCCGTGCCGTCGTCGACGACGACCAGGTCACGGGCGCGGGTGATGGTGAGGAGCAGTTGTACGTAGCGGGAGAAGGGGTCGCCCATGACGATCCGGTCCGCGTGGCGGAGGAGGGTCGTCAGGCCGCCGACTGTGCGGAAGGGTGCGGTGGCGCCGCCCCGTGCCTCCTCCCAGCGGACCTCGTGGCCCTCCTTGCGGGCCAGTTCGGACATGCGGCGCAGCTGGCCGCGGGTCATCGGGTCGACGGGTGAGAGGACCACGAGGGTGAGCTCCGCGCCGGGTGCGCGGGTGTGCGCCCACTCCAGCACGTTCAGCAGTTGTACCGGGCTCTCGACGAAGGCGAGAGTGCGGGGGCCGGCATTCCCGGCGCGGGGGCTCATCGGCGTAGACCGTCCCGTGGTGAGGGCGTGTGAGGGTGTCGGACCGTGGAGTCAGACCGTGACCGGCTCGCCCGCGGCGGCGGCGATCTCCGCCTCGGCGACGACGCCGGTGACGCGGCGCAGCTTCTTCATCGGGCCGAGCTCGGAGTCGTAGACCTTCTTGACGCCGTCGCCGAGGGAGGCCTCGATGGTGCGGATGTCGCGGACGAGGCGGGTCAGACCCTGCGGCTCGACGGAGGCGGCCTGGTCGGAGCCCCACATGGCGCGGTCGAGGGTGATGTGGCGCTCGACGAAGGTGGCGCCGAGGGCGACGGCGGCCAGCGTGGTCTGGAGGCCGGTCTCGTGGCCGGAGTAGCCGATCGGGACGTTCGGGAACTCCTGCTGGAGGGTGTTGATGACGCGGAGGTTGAGCTCCTCCGCCTGCGCCGGGTACGTCGACGTGGCGTGGCACATGAGGATGTTGTCCGAGCCGAGGACCTCGACCGCGTGGCGGATCTGCTTCGGGGTCGACATGCCGGTGGAGAGGATGACCGTGCGGCCCGTCGCGCGCAGGGCGCGCAGCAGCTCGTCGTCGGTCAGGGAGGCGGAGGCGACCTTGTGGGCGGGGACGTCGAACTTCTCCAGGAAGGCGACGGCCTCGGTGTCCCACGGGGAGGCGAACCAGGCGATGTCCTTGCTCTTGCAGTAGTCGTCGATCTGGCGGTACTCGTCCTCGCCGAACTCCACGCGGTGGCGGTAGTCGATGTACGTCATCCGGCCCCAGGGGGTGTCGCGCTCGATGTCCCACTGGTCGCGCGGGGTGCAGATCTCGGGGGTGCGCTTCTGGAACTTGACCGCGTCGCAGCCGGCCTCGGCGGCGGCGTCGATCAGCTTGAACGCGTTCTCGAGGTCGCCGTTGTGGTTGATGCCGATCTCGCCGGTGATGTAGACGGGGCGGCCGGGGCCGGCCTCGCGGGAGCCGAAGGCGCGGATGCGGGAGTTGGTGCTCATGGCGGGGATTTCCTTACTTGGACTGGGTGAGCGTGGTGGGGGTGGTGGAGGGTTCGGTGGGGGCCAGGGAGTCGAGTGAGGGGCCGAGGAGCCAGCTCGCGATCTCCCGGATCGCGCCCTCGCCGCCGGGGACGGTGGTGACCGCGCGGGCCGCGCCGCGTACGGCGTCGTGGGCGCTCGCGACCGCCACGGGCCAGCCGACGAGGGCGAAGCACGGGAGGTCGTTGACGTCGTTGCCGACGTAGAGCACGCGCTCGGGGGCGATGCCCTGCTCCTCGCACCACTGCTTGAGTGCGAGGTCCTTGCGGTCGATGCCGTGCAGCACGGGGAGTTTGAGCTTGCGCGCACGGGCGGCGACGACCGGGTTCACCTCCGTGGACAGGATCAGCATCGTCAGACCGCTGCGGCGCAGGGCGGCGATGCCGAGTCCGTCGCCGCGGTGCACGGAGACGAACTCCCGTCCGTCGGAGTCGATCAGCACCCGGTCGTCGGTCTGGGTGCCGTCGAAGTCGAGGACGACCGCGTCGATGTCGGCGGCGGTCGGGAGGGCGCCGGGCCGGGCGGTGTCGAAGAGGGGTGCCAGGGCGCGGGCGCGGGCCAGGTCGTGCGGGTCGTCGATCTCCAGGACGCGGGCCGGGTCGGTGCGGACCAGTTCGGTGCGGCCGAAGAAGCGGTGCCGGTGCTCACGGAAGCCGGGCGCGGCCATGGCGTAGGCGGCGCCGGTCTCCAGGAGGTCCTGGGGGCGGTCCTGGCGGCGGGGGCGGTACGACTTGTCGTGGTTGACACCGAAGCCGCCGCCCGCTTCGCCGGTGCCACCCTCCCGCTGCTCCGTCCCGTCGGTCCCGTCGGTCGCGTCCGTCCCGTCGGTCGCGTCCGTCCCGTCTCGCCAAACGAAGCCGTGGAACGGGGCCACCGTCACCGCCGTGTCGGCGCCGTTCTCGGCGACCGCGCCGGCCACGCCGTCGATGTCCTCGCGGACGATGAAGGGGCTGGTGCACTGCACGAGCAGCACCACGTCGACGGGCGCGCCGTGCAGGGCCTCGTGGGTGTCCATGGCGTGCAGTACGGCCGCCTCGGAGGTGGCCGTGTCCCCGGCGATGGCGGCGGGCCGCAGTACGACCTCGGCGCCGGCCTCCCGGGCCGCGGTGGCGATGGACTGGTCGTCCGTGGAGACGACCACATCCGTCACCAGCCGGGTGGCCCGGCACTCGCGCACCGCGCGGGCCACCAGGGGCACACCGCCGACGGGGGCGAGGTTCTTCGCGGGCACGCCCTTGGAGCCGCCGCGCGCGGGGATCACGGCGAGCACGCGGCGCACGTCGGCGCCCCGGCCCGCTTCCGGTGGGGACATGGGCTGTACTCCTTGGAAAGGGAGGCGGTGACGGAGACGGTCCGGGGCGTTCACAGCTCCCCCATGCGCCGGATCACCGGGGCGACCCGCTGGACGCCGTGCCGGTAGGCGCCGCGTGCCGCCCGGCGCACCACCTGCCGGACCGGGCCGGGTGCCTTGTCGGCGGCGGGTGCGCCGGGGAGCGGGGTGCCGTCGGGGGCGAGATGGTGGCGGGCGAGGATGCCGGGGAGGTAGCCGGGGGCGGTGGCCGGTGTGTAGTACGGGGCGAGCGGGGGCAGGCCACCGGGCCGGCCGAGCAGGCCCGCGATGCGCGTCCGGGCCTCGTCGAAGGCGGTCTCGTAACCGCCGTGCGCCGCCACGCCCTGCCGGGCGACCCACGCGGGGTCGGGCGCCGGGCGGTGGCCCTCGTCGAGCTGGTCCCAGGAGGCGAGGCAGCCGGAGCCGACGAAGTGGTGGTTGCCGAGCGCCTCGCGCACGCCCAGATCGGTCAGTACGACGGTGGGGATGCGGCGGTGCAGGGATTCGAGGGCCGCGGTGGAGCTGATGGTGACCAGCAGGTCGGTGCGGTCGAGGACCTCACCCATGTGCCCGTAGACCAGGCGGAAGTTGGGCGGCGGGTCGGCGCGCTGCACCAGCTTCTGGTAGGGCAGCTCCTCGATGTGCGTGGTGTGTTCGCCGGGCTTGGAGCGCAGCTTGAGCAGCACCTCGCGCCCGGGGTGCCGGCGTGCGTGCCGGATCAGCCGTTCGAGGAGGTACGTACGGTCCTTGCGGCTGTCCGGCACGGAGGGCTGGGCGGCGAAGACGACCGTGTAGGGGCGGTCCTCGCCGTCGGGTTCCCCCTTGTAGGCGGCTCCGCCCAGGAAGGGCAGGGCGACCTCGGTCACCGCGTCGGCGTCGGCGCCGACACCCTCGTACACGGTCCGGAAACGGTCCGCGTCCTGTCGGGAGTTGGCGAGTACGAGATCGGCGCCGTGGCGCAGCAGCAGGCCGTCGGCGAGCTTCTCGTAGACGACGCCGACGTAGCCGGTGACGACCACGGGCCGCTCGGCGCAGTCCTCCCAGACCCTGCCCAGGCCGTGCAGCATCGCCTGGACGCCGCCGCCGACCAGGGCGATGACGAGGACGTCGTAGGGTTCCTCGCCGCTCGCCCCGCCCATCGCGCGCAGGAACTCGACGGCGGTCACCTCGCGGAGCGAGTCCGCGGTGACGCCTACCTCGCGCAGCTGGCGGGGGGTGGGGGTGGCTCGGCCGCGCAGGAGGTAGCCGTCGAGGTGGATCTCCGTGTTCTCGGGAGTCCCGGGTGAGATGCGGGTCGCGGTGAGCGCGCCCCATTTCCACCGGGTGTCGGAGTCCGCCAGGACGGCGACTCGCAGGACCTTCGTTGCACTTGCTGGCACGTCGTAGACGCTAGGAAGCCATTTCTAGGAACCGCCCAACCGGAATCCAACAAAGGGTGAACAACACATCGCCGAATGGGGTATCGGGCCGCGCGGCGTCCGGGATTGCGCGCGCTTCATGGCTTCGCCACGCCTCGTTCACCCGGAGTCAAGGTTCAGGTAAAGCCCGGTGCCGGGCCGCCGCCTAACGTCGTTCACGTGCCCAAGCTCTCCGTCATCGTGCCGTTCTACAACGTGCGGCAATACGCACCCGACACCCTGCGGAGTCTGCGCGCCAACGCGCGGAACGACTTCGAATTCATTCTCGTCGACGACTGCTCGTCGGACGGGACCGCCGACCTGCTCGCGCGGGCCGAGTCCGAGCTGCCGGGGGCGGTGCTGGTCAGACACGAACGCAACGGCGGACTGGCCACCGCCCGCAACACCGGCATCGACCGGGCGCGCGGCGAGTACCTCACCTTCCTGGACGGCGACGACTGGCTGGCTCCCGGCCACTACGACCGGCTCGTAGCCGTGATCGAGGAGCTGGGCTGCGACTTCGTACGCACCGACCACGTCCAGTGCACGGCACGGGCCCGCGTCGTGCACCGGGTGCCGCACGGCCGCCGCAACGTGCCGTTGCGCCCGCGCGACGCGATCCTGCCCGCCCACCGCTCCACCTCCGTGGACTACGCCTACGCGTGGGCCGGCGTCTACCACAGCCGGCTGGCCGAGCGCGGTCTGCTGCACTTCACCGACGGGCTGCGCACGGCCGAGGACCGGCCGTGGATCTGGAAGCTGCACCGGGAGGCGGAGTCCTTCGCGGTGACCGGGCTGCTCGGCGTCTTCTACCGGCGCGGGGTGGCGTCCTCGCTCACCCAGATCGGGGACGTCCGCCAGCTCGACTTCATCCGTGCCTTCGACGAGGTCGTCGCCGGGGCGGCCGAGGACGCCGACGCCGCGAGCCTGCTGCCGAAGGCCGTGCGCACGTACTGCGCGATCATCTCCCACCATCTCGGTTCCATCGAAAGGTTCGAACCCGCCGTGGCCCGCAAACTGAAGGCGATGAGCGCCGCCGCGCTGCGGCGGATGCCGCAGGACGCGCTCGACGAGGTGCTCGGCTCGATGGACGCCGAGCGCGCCACGCGGCTGCGCCGGCTGCGCCGCCGTACGGTGCCGGGCGCGGAGGTGGCCGCGTGAGCACGCAGATCTTCATGGCGTCGACGCTGTACGGCACGGCCACGCTCGCCGCCGCCCTCGACGCCGGCTGCTTCGACGCGGCCGACCGGCGGATACTGCTGGTCTCCAACAACGCGACGACGCCCGAGACGACACCGTCCGTGGACGGGATGCCGGGGTTCGACCAGCTGCGGACGCGGTTCGACGACGTGGTGTCGTGGAACGAGGCGATCTTCCCCTTCCACCCCGGCGGCTGGTCCCCGCGGGTGGAGGACGCGCCCATGTGGGAGCGGTATCTGCGGCTGGTGTGGGGAATCGGCGACGACGACGTGGCACTGGCCGTGGAGTCGATCCAGGTCCACCCCGCGCTGGGCGTGGCGCAGATCTTCACCGACGCGCCCCTCACCGTGTACGCCGACGGCCTGATGAGTTACGGCCCCACCCGCAACAAGCTCGACCCGCTGGTCGGCACGCGGGTGGAACGGCTGCTCCACCTGGACCTGGTGCCGGGGCTCGCACCGCTGCTGCTGACCGAGTTCGGCGTCGGGGCGGAGCTCGTGCCGACCGAGGCGTTCGCCAAGGTGCTGTCGGAGCTGGCGGACACCGGCGCCGGTCTGCCGGACGTGGAGCGGCCCGCGGTGCTGCTCGGCCAGTACCTGTCGGCGCTGGGCATCCTCTCCCCGGATGAGGAGGAGAGCCTGCACGTGTCCATGCTGACCGGCGCCGTCGGCCTCGGGCACACGCGCGTGGTGTTCAAACCGCACCCGACCGCCCCGGCCCGCTTCACCCGTGTCCTGGAGCAGGAGGCGGAGCGCCTGGGCGCCGACCTCACCGTGGTGGACACACCGGTCCTCGCCGAGGTGCTGTACCAGCGGGTGCGTCCGGCGCTGGTCGTGGGCTGCTTCTCCACGGCCCTGCTGACCGCCTCCGCGCTGTACGGGCTGCCGGTCGCCCGGGTCGGCACCGAGACGCTGCTGGACCGGCTGACGCCGTACGAGAACAGCAACCGTGTCCCGGTCACCATCGTCGACGCGCTGCTGCCCGAGCCGGCCGACCCGACGGCCGTCGCCGACGGCCGTCAGGGGCTGGACACGGACGCGCTCGCCGCGCTGGTGCGGGCCGTCGGGTTCGCGATGCAGCCCAAGATCCTGCCCGAGCTGCGGCCGGCTGCCGAGGAGTACCTGCGGAGCAACCTGAACGCCCGTACCGGGCGGTACTTCAAGAAGCGGCGGCTGACCTCGCTGGGCCTGCCCGGCGGCATTCCGGAGCGGCTGGCATTCCTGCCGCGCAATTCCACGGCACGCAAGGTGGTGCGGCGGGCGAGGGCCATTCGGCGCTCGATCAAACGGTGAGGTGATTCCCGGCGACGAGAACATGAACGCAGGGCGTGGCAATGACCGGACCGCGCTCCGTTCATTGCTTTTTCATTCATCGCCCGCCACTTCTCGTGCAAAGATCTGTGGGGAACCTCCTCCGAATGAACACATCTCCGTGCCCTGTGCCCTGTGCACGCGTACACGTGTTCATCACAGACCCTTTGGACTGGGCTGGTCGTCTATGCGTATCGCCGTCTTCATCGAGAACCGCAACGGTGTCGGTCTCACCGCGCGGATCCTGAGCGCCCCGGGCGCACGGGAGCACACCTTCCTGCTGGTCACGGCCGACCTCGACGGAGACGTGGGGCGATGGATCGGGGAGGAGGCGTCGGCCCGACTCGACGGTACGCCGGTACGCAACCTGTTCCGGGAGGAGGAGACGCTCGCGCACGCGCAGTTCCTGGAGGAGACGGGACCGCGAATGTCGGAGTTCGCGCGGGCCGAGTCCGTCGACCGGCTGATCCTCTTCAACGACCAGTCGCAGCGCGGCAGCAGGGTCGCCCAGGCCCTCTCCGACACGCTGCCGGTGGTACTCGTCCAGGACGGCCATCTCGACTTCCACTACAAGAGGCTCAGCCCCGGGCGGCGCGACCAGAACTGGTACTACGGGTCCTCGGACGCCGCCGCCGTCTGCGTCTGGGGACCGGCCACCGCCCACCACCTGCTGTTCCGCACGGCGGACGCGGACCCGGTCGTCCACATCACCGGCGCCCTCGGCCACAGCGACGACCCCGACCTGCTGCGCGCCGCGCACCACCCGGCGCCGCGGCCGGCGCGCCCCTCCCGGGAACCGCTGCGGATCATCGTTCTCGACCAGCCCCTGGGCGACCAGCGCAAACTGGCGGCCGGGGAGCACCGCGAGTACCTGCGGGCGGCCTGCGAGAGCCTCACCGAATTCGGCGAGGTCGCGATCAAACCGCATCCCTCGACCCTCTCCGGGCACCTGAACTGGCTGGGCACACTGCCCGGAGTCACCGTCCTCGACGAGTCGGCGCTCGTGGACGCGGCCGGCCTGGACTCCTACGACCTGGCCGTCACCTTCTTCTCCACGACCTACCTGCAGACACTGCGGGCCGGTGTACCGCTGGTGCTCTTCAGCCCGCCGCCGCTGAACATCGTCTTCCCCGCCGTCAACCACGCGCTGCTGCGCAACGTCGGCAGCGTCGGCGAACTCACCGACGTGGCCGGGCAGCTGCACCGCACCGGCAAGTTCACCGGCAACAACACCGGGGAGCCGCTGACCCACTTCCTCACCTTCCACGACGACGTGGCCGAGCGGATCCTCGCGGTGACCCTGGAGGCGAAGGTACGCGAGCCGCGAGCCGCTCCGGGCCCCGCCCCGGACGCCCTCACGCCGACGGGCACCCGGGCCGAGCGCGCGCTGCGGGCCGTACGGGAGCGGCAGACGCCCCCGCGTTCATTGGCCGTCCTGGGCCTGGGCTTCGGCTATGTCACCGGCGTGGCGATCCCCGTGCTGACGTACACCCAGGCGCTGCTCGGGCACTCCCCCGTGGACATCCGCTACATCGACCTGAGCGCCTACCACCGTACCGAGGACGTCCTCGACGCGCTGCGGGACGTCGACGTCGTACTCGTCAACAGCCTCGCCCCGCTGTGGCGTTCGGCCATCGGCAACGAACTGGTGGGCGAACTGGCGTCCGCCGGTCGAAAAGTCTTCCTGTACGCCCACGAGACCGAGCACGTCATGGCCTACGAGGCCGAGCACCACACCCTGCGGCACAAGGAGATGCTCCGGCTCCTGCCGCGAACAGGCGTGCTGTGCGTGTCCTCCGCCCAGGCCGACATGTTCCGCGCACTGGGGGTCACCGACCCCGTGGTCGTCTACAACACCGTCCCGCAGGACGCCCACCGGGTCCGCGCCCGGGTCGCGCCGGGTGAGCGGCCGCGGATCGTGATGGTCGGTTCCATGCAGGACCGTAAGGGCCTGGACATCTTCTCCCGGGTCGCGGAGCTCGCGTCCGCCGAGGGGCTTTCCTGGCGGTTCGCGTGGATCGGCCACCGCACGCCGCGGATCGCCTCCTCGACCCTGCTCTCCGACCGGGTGACCTGGATGGGCTCGCTGTCGCGGGCCGGGGTGAGGGAGGAACTCGCCGCGTCGGACGTCTTCTTCCTCTCCTCCGTCGACGACCCGATGCCACTGTCGGTGGTCGAGGCCGTCCAGCAGCGGCTGCGGGTGGTCACCTACCGGCGGGTGGGCTCCCACGAGGTGCTCGACGGGGTGTCCGGCTACCGGTCCTTCTCCGACTACACCCCCCGAGCGGCCCTCGAGGCACTGCGCGCGGCGCTCGGCGAGCGGGTCGCGGAGGACGACTACCGGGAGGTCGAGGAACTCTTCGGCATCCCCGCGTTCACCGCGCGGATGACGGCCGCGCTGGGACTTCCCGGGCCGGACGACGTGCCGGACCGGCCGCGGCCCGCCACGCCCGTCAAGGACGGCGACCCGGCGGACGGCCACACGCCGGACGGACGCCCGGGGGGCAGCGACACGGCGGACGGGCACGGCGCCGGGGAGCTGCGGGCGGTCGTCCCGCAACAGGTCCGGCACCTCAACGAGGACTTCAAGCGCCATGTCGGCAAGGGCAACATCGAGGACGCGCTGCGTGTGGGCACCGAGATCCTGCGCCGTCGGCAGCCGGTGGACGTGCTGATCGGCATGGCCGAGCTGCGCGCCGCCCGGGGTCAGACCAAGGAGGCCTGCCAGCTGCTGGCCGCGGCGGCGATCGTCGGCGGCGACCGGGGCAGGGTGTGGGCCGAGATCTCCCGCGTGGCGGCCCTGCTCGGCGCCCGCGGACGGGCCATCCGCCAGCTGGCCCGCAAGGAGTCGGTCCGGGCCCAGGTGACCCACCACTCGGCGCGACTGCGCAAGGGCGACTGAGCGAGGCCCTCCCGGAACTCCGGCCGTCCGACCGGACACCCGGAGTTCCACAGAAGTTCTCCTGACGTCCCGCTCGGTTGTTCTTCTTCCGAACAGACGCTGCCTAGCCTGTGCCGCACTCACCCCTCTGCCCACCCGGTCCCCCAGCATCGCCGGCACCACCAGCACCGACGTTCAGCCCCACCGGCGCCATAGCACCGCCAGCCCCACCCGTGTTCCTCGTACTCACGCACGACTCCGTGACGGATTGAGGCCTTGACCCCATGAACAGCCGTTCCATGCTCCGCAGTTCGGTCTCCCGGCGCCTGCTGCGCCCGGTCGCCGACCTCATCGACCAGCGCATCGAGCGGCAGGTCCGCTCGGCGACGCGTCGTACCGGCACCCAGGGCCCGACGGGCCGCCCGGACACCGAGCAGCTGGTGCGCGACGTCGAGATGCTCAAGCGTCGGCAGCTCACCTTCGACCTGCTCTGCGGCCCCCGCGGTCGCGGTATCTCCCGCATGGTCGCCGAAGCTCCGCTGGAACGTCTGTACACCGAGGTCGCGGCGCTGTCCGGCGACCGTGACGCGGCGGTACGCAACGTCACCGCCGCCTTCCGGCTGCTCGTCGCGCTGGAGTCGCTGGGCGTCGGCCGGATCGCGGGCGGCACCATGAACATCTGCGGCAAGCTGGGCACGATCCCGCTGCTCGACCCGCCGAACGACGAGATCCTGGAGATCGGCACGCTGTACGGCATGTTCTCCGCCGGCCTCGTCCGGATGATGGAGCGCGACGGCCGCAGCCCCGGTCTGACCATCGTCGACCCGTTCGCCGGCGTGCAGCTCCAGCCCGGCACCGACCAGCGCGCGGACCCCACCGGGGCCCCGGTCGACGAGCACGCCGTACGCACCAACCTGGGCCTCGCCGGTCCGGCGGGCGCGGCGGCGCGCATCCAGCAGGGGTTCTCCGAGGATCCCGAGACCCGGGCCGCCGTGTCGGACCGCCGCTACGGTGTGATCGTCGTGGACGGTGACCACTCGGCCAAGGGCGTCGCCCAGGACCTCGAGTGGGTCGAGGAGATCGCCGCGCCCGGTGCGATCGTCGTCCTGGACGACTTCGGCGACCCCCACTGGCCGGGCATCAAGGAAGCCCTGGACGACCATCTCAAGGGCGAGACCCGCCTCACCTACCTGGGCAAGGCCGCGCACTCGGCGTACCTGCGGGCGTCCTGACCATCGACACCGGCCGGACACAGCGGTCGAAGGAGTAGTACGAACGTGACCGATACGGTCGTGAGCACGTCGACAGCGCGGCCCGGGACGACGGCCGCCTCCCCTGCGACACCGCCCGAAACGGCGCCGGCACCGCCCGGACCGGCGCCGGAGAAGCGCAAGTCCGCCCCGGGCCGACTGCGGGCCCTGGACGGCCTGCGGCTGGTGGCCGCGCTGATGGTGGCGGCGTACCACTACGGCGGGCGAGGGGGCTTCGTCACCGACGCCTGGGGCAGCTCCCCCGAGCTTCAGTTCCCGACGCTGCACTCCGTGTTCGCCTACGGCTGTCTCGGTGTCCAGGTCTTCTTCGTGATCAGCGGCTTCGTGATCTGCATGAGCGGCTGGGGACGGTCCCTGTCGTCGTTCTTCGCGTCCCGCGTGTCCCGGCTGATGCCCACCTACTGGGTGGCGGTCGTCCTGGTGACCGCGGTGTTCGCGCTGCCGGCGGTCGCCTACGAAGCTGTCTCACCGAGCGACGCCCTGGTCAACCTGACGTTGTTGCAGCAGCCGTTGGGCGCCGACCGGGTGCTGGGCGTGTGCTGGACGCTGTGGGTGGAGGTCCGCTTCTACGCGCTGTTCGCGCTGTGCGTCGTCCTGCCCGGCACCAACCGCCGACGGGTCCTCATGTTCTGCGGCGGCTGGCTCCTGGCGGCGGTGCTCGCGCGGGCCGCGGACGAGCCGCTGCTCGACCTGGTGCTGATGCCGGAGCACGCCCCCTTCTTCGTGGGCGGCATCGGCCTGTACCTCGTCCACCGCGACCGGCGGGACGCCCACGGGTGGGCCGTCACGGCCGTGAGCTTCCTGGTCGGGCAGCACTACGCGGTGGCCGATCTGTGGAACGCCGCCGACCCGGACGCCTTCGCCCACCGCACCACGTTCGGCATCGTCCTGGTCGTCGCCCTCGGTTTCGTGGCGGTGGCGGCGATCGCGCTGGGCTGGCTGAGTTGGGCGAACTGGCGCTGGCTGACGGTGGCCGGGGCGCTGACGTACCCCTTCTACCTGGTGCACGAGCACCTGGGCTGGGTGGCGATACACGTCCTGCACCGTGATCTGCGCGTGCCGTCCGCGGCGACCTTCGTACTGACGACGGCCGCGATGCTGCTGCTCGCCTGGCTGTTGCACCGGTTCGTCGAGAAGCCCCTGACCCCGCGCCTGCGTTCGGCGCTCTCCCGCAAGCTCTGAGCGCGTCCGGGCCGCATCCGCACCGCTGGATGTCTCAGCCGTGCGGTTCTGTGAACGGCGCGTTGAATCGATCCGCACCAGAGGTGCCCGATCAAGGACCGCCCGAGGGAAGGGCCAGTGCACTCACGGAGGGCGCCCACCCGAATGCTTTAGGTGATTAGTGTGATGTTCTGCCCACGAGATTGCGCGTGCCGACCACGCGACAGGCCTCGAAGAGGCATCCTCACCTCATGGCCACTGCGCAAGAGACGCACAAACACCCCAGCGAGCTGAACGACGTCCCCGGCTGGTTCTGGCCGCTCGACCAAGTTCTGTTCTCCTGGTTCCTGGAGCGGCAGGAGCAGCAGGAGGCCCGGGGCGATCTGCTCGAACTGGGCGCCTACCTGGGCAAGAGCGCGATCCTGCTGGGACACCACCTGCGAGACGGCGAGACATTCACGGTCTGCGACCTGTTCGGGGCCGAGCCGCCGGACGCGGCGAACCGGGCGGAGGCGGCGAAGTCGTACTCCTCGCTCACCCGGCAGGCCTTCGAGCAGAACTACCTCTCTTTCCACGACGCCCTGCCGACGATCATCCAGGCCCCCAGCTCCGCGGTCACCGACGAGGTCGCGCCCGGCACCTGCCGCTTCGCCCACATCGACGCCTCGCACCTGTACGAGCACGTGCAGGGCGACATCGGCGCGGCCCGCGATCTGCTGCTGCCCGACGGCATCGTCGTCCTCGACGACTTCCGCAGCGAGCACACGCCTGGCGTCGCCGTCGCCACCTGGGAGGCCGTGCTCAACCGGGGGCTGCGTCCCGTCTGCCTGAGCAGCCAGAAGCTCTACGCCACCTGGGGCGACCCCGAGCCCGTGCAGGAGGAACTGCTCGCGGCGCTGAGCGAGCGCGACGACTGTTCCGTGACCGTGGAGCAGGCCGCCGGACACCGGCTGGTCCGGGCCCGCGCCAAGGGCAAGCGGATGCGGCTGCCCTCGCTGCCGCCGTCACTGCACCCGGCACCCGCCGCGGAGCCCAGCCCGCCGGCACCCGCCCCACCGGTGCCCGCCGCCTCGGTGGTGCGGCCGGACAGCACGCCCGTGCCGGAGCAGTCCAGGCAGGCGCGTCCGGCGGACCGCGCCGACCGCGCGGCTCGGACGAAGCGGCCGCCGACTCCGCGCGAGCGCACCCGCCGTCTCGCGCTGGACCTGCTGCCGCCGATCGCCACCCGTGCCGTGCGCCGGTACCGGGCGGCTCAGCGGGCGAAGGCGTCGGGTACGCCTCAGTCGAGGCGGTAGGCGGACCCGATCCCCTCCTTGACGGCTACCCGCACCGGTTCGGACTGGGCGGCTGAGGCCGAACCGGTTCCCGTCCGGCTCAGTCGTCGCAGTCAAGGAGGCCCCGTCGGCAGCCACAACCCGACGCCGGGTGGCCGGACAGCTTCTCCCGGAGATGGCCGGCAGCATCGGCAAGCGGCGACTCGTGCCGCATCACAGCCACGGCACCCTCCTTACGGGAACACCCTGATAGCCCAGTTCAGAAGGCGTCCGAGGGCACGTACGTCCCCCAGACGTCCCGCAGCGCGTTGCACACCTCGCCCACCGTGGCCCGTGCCCGCAGGGCGTCCTTCATGGGGTAGAGGACGTTGTCCTCGCCCTCGGCGGCCTTCTTCAGGGCGGCGAGGGCGGTGTCCACCGCCTGCTGGTCGCGTTCGGCGCGGAGCTTGGCGAGGCGTTCGGCCTGCTGGGCCTCGATGGCCGGGTCGACGCGGAGGGGCTCGTAGGGCTCCTCCTCGTCGAGCTGGAAGCGGTTGACGCCGACCACGACCCGCTCGCCGGAATCGGTCTCCTGCGAGATGCGGTAGGCGGAGCGCTCGATCTCGGACTTCTGGAAGCCGTGCTCGATGGCGTTGACCGCGCCGCCGAGGTCCTCGACCTTCCGCATCAGTTCGAGGATCGCCGCCTCGACGTCGTCGGTCATCCTCTCGACGACGTAGGAGCCGGCGAAGGGGTCGACGGTCGCCGTCACGTCCGTCTCGTAGGCCAGGACCTGCTGGGTGCGCAGGGCCAGGCGGGCGGATTTGTCGGTGGGCAGTGCGATGGCCTCGTCGAAGGAGTTGGTGTGCAGGGACTGCGTGCCGCCCAGGACGGCGCCCAGGCCCTGCACGGCGACGCGGACCAGGTTCACCTCGGGCTGCTGGGCGGTCAGCTGCACCCCGGCCGTCTGGGTGTGGAAGCGCAGCATCAGCGACTTGGGGTTCTTCGCGCCGAACTCCTCGCGCATCACCCGCGCCCAGATCCGGCGGGCCGCGCGGAACTTGGCGACCTCCTCCAGGATCGTCGTACGCGCCACGAAGAAGAACGACAGGCGGGGCGCGAAGTCGTCGACGTCCATGCCGGCCGCCACCGCCGTGCGCACGTACTCGATGCCGTCCGCGAGGGTGAACGCGATCTCCTGCGCGGGAGAGGCACCGGCCTCGGCCATGTGGTAACCGGAGATCGAGATGGTGTTCCACTTCGGGATCTCGGCCCGGCAGTACTTGAAAATGTCCGCGATCAGACGCAGCGAGGGCTTCGGCGGGAAGATGTACGTCCCCCGGGCGATGTACTCCTTCAGCACGTCGTTCTGGATCGTGCCGGTCAGCTGGTCGGCGCCGACGCCCTGCTCCTCGGCGACCAGTTGGTACAGCAGGAGCAGCAGGGAAGCCGGGGCGTTGATCGTCATCGACGTGGAGACCTTGTCCAGCGGGATCCCGCCGAACAGCACCCGCATGTCGTCGACCGAGTCGATCGCCACACCGACCTTGCCGACCTCGCCGCTCGCGATCGGCGCGTCCGAGTCGTGGCCCATCTGCGTCGGCAGGTCGAAGGCGACCGACAGGCCCATCGTGCCGTTCGCGATCAGCTGCTTGTAACGGGCGTTCGACTCCGTCGCCGTACCGAAACCCGCGTACTGGCGCATCGTCCAGGGCCGGCCGGTGTACATCGACGGGTACACACCCCGCGTGAACGGGTACGTGCCTGGTTCGCCGAGCTTCTCGGCCGGGTCCCAGTCCGCCTGGGTGTCGGGTCCGTAGACCGGTTCGATGGGCAGTCCGGACTCAGACTCGCGCGCCATGGTGTGATGCCTCCCGCTGAGCACATGTTCGAACTGCTCGAACTACCCGTCAGATACTCGCCAATACGGACCGACCTTCGACGGACTGTAGCGGCGCACGCGCCACCCGGTGGAGGGCCTCGCGCTGGGACCTTGCTCACAATCCCGCCGCGGTCCCGTTCACAACGATGCCGTGCCGTTCACGACGCGTCATCCGGGGGGAGACATCTCGGGGGACGTCCGTACCGGGCAGTGAGACGGCGGGGGGCCGTGATGCGTATGACGGGCATGGGGAACGTGGGGAGGGCGGTCGCCGTCGCCCTGGGGGCCGCGCTGGCGGCGGGCGGCTGCACCGTGCAGGGCACGGGTGTGGACGGCAAGGGGCGTGCGCCGGTGCACATAGAGGTCACCGGGACGCCGCCGAAGCAGCCGAAGCAGCCGAAGCAGCCGAAGCAACTGACGGAACCGAAGCCGCCGGAACAACCGACACGGCGGAAGCAACCGGCCCGGCCGAAGAACACGCCGGCCGGCGACCCGCCGTCGAGCGCGCCGCCCGCCCGTGCCGAGCCCCGGGTGCTGTGGAGGCGGGGCGACACCGGCCGGGACGTCCGTGAGCTGCAGGCCCGGCTGCGCCAGGTGGAGTGGCTCGTCGACGGGCCGACCGGGACCTACGACGACCTCACCGAGCGCGCGGTGAGCGGCTTCCAGGGCAAGCGCGGGCTGCCCAGGACGGGCCGGACCGACACCGTCACCTGGCAACGGCTGCTGGGCATGTCGCGGGAGCCGGGTACATGGGAGCTGTACCTGATGGGCGGGCAGCCGGCCGCCGCGCCCGACCCGCGCTGCCTGACCGGCCGGGTGCTGTGCGTCAGCAAGTCGAGCCGGACACTGCGCTGGATGATCGACGGACGGACCCTGTCGACGATGCCGGTGCGGTTCGGCTCGCAGTACACGCCGACCCGGGAGGGCGTGTTCCAGGTCTACTGGAAATCCCGCCACCACGTCTCGACGCTCTACGACTCCGCCATGCCGTACGCGATGTTCTTCAGCGGCGGGCAGGCCGTGCACTACTCGGACGACTTCGCTGTCCGCGGCTACGCGGGCGCCTCGCACGGCTGCGTCAACGTACGGGACGAGGCGGCGATCGCGGATCTGTACGCGCGGGTGAGGAACGGCGACAAGGTCGTCGTGTACCGGTGACGCGGTGTGGGCGGTGGTCCGTGTGTCAGGAGTGGGGCGCGGGCGGGACCGGGGGAACGTGTCCCGCCCGCGCCCAGGTGCACGAGCCGTAGGTACGGGGGGAACCCCGGCTCGGTGCGAAAGCCGATGACCAGTCGGCTCACTCATTACTGCGCCAGGGCGGCCGAAAGTGTCACACCCTCGGCGAGGGAACCGTTCCAGCTCTGCGAAAGCGCAGGTCGGAAGTCATTGATGACGGCGGACGACGCGTGCGGCGCGTGCGGCGGGTGATTCGGCCGCTGCTGCGGCAGGGGCACGAGGGCCGAGGGTGCGTGCGGAACGCGGTGATGCCCGGCGGGCGGGGTTATGTGGGGGCCGTCGTCGTCCTTGCCGTCCTTGCCGCCCTTGTCGCCGTCGCCCTTCTTTTCGCCGCCCTCACCCTCTTGGTCGCCCTCGCCCCCTTTGCCGCCCTCGTTCCCTCTACCGCCCTTGTCGCCCTTGTCGTCGGAGTCGCCCGTCTCCTTCTCGGTCTCCCGCTCCCGGGGCGTCTTTCCGGACTCGTCGGAATCGCTGCCCGTCCTGCCGCTGCTGCGGTCCTGGGCAGCGCCGTCGGTCCCGGCGAGGAGGTTCCTGCAGTACGTGCCGACCCGCGAGGAGCCCCCGGCCGCCTCCTTCAGCGCCCGCCTGCGGGTGCCCTCGAGTTCCTGGCCGGCGCCCATGTCACGGCAGGACGCGGTGAGGCCCGGCCGCCCGCCGGGGGAGCCGTCCGCCCGGTCGTCGGCGTCGGAACGGGACCCGGAGTCACGGCCCTCGGCCGTACCGCCGCCCGCGTCGCTCCCCGCACCGCTCCGGTCCGGGTCGCCGGACCCGGGCCCGCCGGGCGCAGGCCCGCCCCGCGCACCGGCGGGCGGCGAGGGCGACGCGAGCGGGCGGTCGGGGGACGCGGCCGCCGAGACGGTGGCGCCGGGTTCCGCTTCGGCACCGTCGAACGGTGTCGGCAGAACTCCGGTTCCGGCGGCCACCGCCACGGAGCCGACCATGCCGACGGTCAGCGCGGCGGCCAGCCCGAGGCGCAGGGGGCGGCTCCAGCGCGGCCGTCGGGCGCCGCCGGCGCGCGGGGCGATGCGCACCAGTCCGGCGTCGGAGGGCTGCGGTACGGCGTCGTGCCCGGGGGCGTCCGACGTCCCCGCCCGCGCATCCGCCCGCTCGGCCCGCGCCTCGCGGAAGGCGGCGAGCGCGGCGGCCTCGCCGGGGAGTTCCGTACTGCTCGGCACGGGTGGGGCGGAGAGTGCGCCCAGGGCCCGGGCGAGCCGTGCGGCGCGGTCGCGGGCCGCGGGGTCGACGGCCTCCGGTGACTCTCCGCGCAGCAAGATCTCCGCCGTTTCGCGGTCCAGCCACCTGTCCTGCTCGTCGGCCATCACATGTCCTTCTGCGTCCGCGTACGCGTATGCGTCACAGTCGCGGACGTCACCGCACGTCGGTGCGGTTCTCGCTGAGGCGGCAGGGCGTCGAGCCCGCTGCCCGATTCCGGATCCCCGCCGAGCAGCTCGGCCAGGCGCTTCAGGCCGCGGTGCGCCGCCGTGCGGACGGCACCGGGTCGTTTGCCCAGCGTCTCGGCGGCGCTCTTGGCGTCGAGGCCCACCACCACGCGCAGGACGACGGCCTCCGCCTGGTCCTGGGGCAGCCGGGCGATGAGGGAGAGGGTGCTGTCGGTGGCCAGGGCCTCCATGGCCTCGTCAGCGGTGTCGGACTCGGACGGCCTGCCGGTCAGCTCCGACTCGTCGCCGCCCGTGGCGGGCCGGCGGCCGCGCATACGGATGTGGTCCAGCGCGCGGTTGCGGGCGATACGGGCGGCCCAGCCGCGGAAGCGGTCCGCGTCGCCGTCGAAGCGTTCCAGGTCACGGGCGATCTGCAGCCAGGCTTCGGATGCCACGTCCTCGGCGTCGGGATCACCGACCAGCGTCCGTACGTACCCCAGCAGTCGCGGATGCACCGCCCGGTACACGGTCCGGAACGCGGTCTCCTCCCCGCCCTGCGCCGCACGTACCGCGGCGGTCAGCTCCGCGTCGTCCCCCAGCACCGAGCCTCTCTTTGCGCCTAGGCCGGCGCCGCTCTCGCGGACCGGGTACTCGCCGTCGTGGTTCTCCATCGGTGGTCACGGTGGTCCACCGCTCACGTGATGCGGGCGGGCAGGCCCCCGCTGATCGGCGCGAATGGCACGTTACGTCTTGAAACCGCCACTCGTCCATGTCCTCATCCCATTGCCGTACAAGATGCAACTGAGCCGTGACGCCGTGAGGTGTGACAGAAAACGCGGTGGCGGCGCTGTAGGGAGTACGGGCCGCCGCGCGGCCCGTGCCGCGCGACGGCCGGGGCCTCTCCTGTGGGGGGTGGCGGCCCCGGCCGTTGCCTTGGCCGCCGCGATCGCCCCTGGTGCGAGGCTACTTGTCCTCGCCGGCCCGGTCCGTCCGCTCCGCGTCCGCGTTGCCGTTCACGTCGCCGCTCCCGCTCCCGCTCCCATCGCGGTTGCTGTTCCCGTTGCCGTTCACCGCGCCGGCCGCGTTGCCGTTCACGCGTCCCGGGGCGGCCGGTTCAGCCGCGCCGCTCGGCCCGTCCGGGTCGTCCGGGGTGTTCGGTGCGCTCGGCGGGGACTGAGGGGCCTGCCGCCGCGCGCAGTAGGACCCGACGTTCTCCTCGTCGCCCGCCGCCGCGACGAGCCGCTGCCAGGCAGGGGCGTCCAGCGCCTTGCCGCGGCCCTCCAGCCGCTCGTGGGCGCGGCAGCCGCCCCCGGTGTCCCGGGCGGTGGCCGGTCGGTCCGGCCGTGCGGGGGCGCCGGAAGCCGGGGCGGCGGGTCGTGGGGTGGTGATCGGACGGACCTCGGTGCCGCTCGTGGCGGCGGGCGGACGGGTACGGTCGGGCCCGGCGGCGTCCTGGGCGGAGCCACCCGCGCCGATCGCCGCGTAGGCGACGCCGCCCAGGGTGAGGCTCGCCAACAGAACGGAGAGCGCGGTCTTCAACGTGCGCCCCGTGCCTGCGCGCTCGCGGGGACGCCAGTCGTCCCGCCGGCGGGTGCGCGCGGCCCGGTCCGGCGCCGCGTCCACAGCGGCCCGGAACGCGGCCACGGCCCGTCGCTGTCCCTCGGCGTCGACGTGCTCCTCCCGCAGGACGGCGGCGAGCGACCTCTCCATCCCGGGGGTGTCGTGGTGAGCGGGCCGGGTGCCGGCGTGGCCGCCACCGCTGTCGTCTCCGCCGTGCTGAGCGCCCATGTCCGCCTCCGTTTCCGCCCGGCCGGCCGGGCCGCCGTCGTCGGTGCCCGTCATGTCGGCTCCCCCAGCGTCCTGGGCGGGTCGTCCGTCACACCGGCGACGCCCGTCTGCCGTGCCAGCCTCTTCAGCCCCCGGTACGTCGCCGTGCGCACCGCGCCGGGCCGTTTGCCGAGGACGCGCGCGGCGGACGGTCCGTCGAGGCCGACGACGACCCGCAGCAGTACGGCCTCGGCCTGGTCGCGGGGCAGTCCCGCGAGCAGAGCCAGGGCGGCCCGGGTGGACAGCGTCTCCAGTGCCTGATCGGGTGTGGAGTGCGGGCCGGGCAGGTCCAGGACGTCCTGTTCCAACGCCGTCGGGCGGGGCCGTGCCTTCTGGCGGCGCAGGTGGTCCAGGGCCCGGTGCCGGGCGATCGTCGCCGTCCAGCCCCGGAAGCCGGCCCCGTCGCCCCTGAAGCGCCGCAGGTCCCGCGCTATCTCCAGCCACGCGTCCGACGCCACGTCCTCGGCGTCGTCCCCGACGAGGCCGCGCAGATAGCCCAGCAGGCCGGGCTGCACGAGCCGGTAGGCGACCGCGAAGGCGGCCTCGTCACCATTCTGGGCCCGTTCCACGGCCGCGCCCAGTTCCGCGTCGTACGCCTGTACGCGGCGGGGTCCCCCTCGCTGGCCCAAGAACCGTCCTCGTCCGTACCGAGTTCTCCGCGCGCTCGGGTGAGCCCGCCCCCACGGTCATCAGCGTCGGCGCGCGCGGAAGTGTCACATCCGGCGGCCCGGACGGCCGCCCCCGCTCGACGGCGGGCCGCATCCGCCGGGCGGACGAGCACCTCACCGGCGTGGGGGTGCCGTTCGGGGCTCGCCGGGGCCGCGGCGCCTGGTCGTCACCGGGCGGCCGCAGCGTCCCGGCACAGCAGCCGGAGCGACCCGTCGCCGGCGAAGCAGCGGCGGGCCTCGTCGATCGGGTCCCACAGGCGGCCGTCGGGAGTGCGGACCCAGTGATCACCCCCGGTCGCCCACCACTCGCCGCACGCCTGACGCACGATCACCTCTCCCGCGTAGGCGCCGAGTCCGCGCAGCACCGTCTCCACGGCGGCGTACGGCGCTCCCTCGTCCCGGATTCCGTCGATCACGCGGTCGACGCGCCACAGGCTCTGCGCCGAGTAGTCCAGGCGCAGCCGGGCGCCCTCGCGCATCGTGGCCACGGCGTCCGCCGCCCACCGCACCGGCTTCGCGGCGGCCGACGGCCGGTTCTCCTGCTGGGTCGTCAATCCGCTGGTCACAGTCGTCACAACCGCTAAAGCGCCGCCAGGTGGAGTTTCGTCACACGCGTACGCCGGCCTTTCCACGACCGGCGCGGTACCGCCCCAACTCCGCCACCTTCGCCGCACCGCCGCCGCGCGCTCCCCGCACGACGGTCACAGGCGGGCCGGTGCTCAGCCCCGGCCGCGCGCGCCCGGCGGGAGACCATCGCGCGCAGCACCCGGCGGCCCCTCCGTGGAGACCCGGCGGGCCGGGCGTGTCACAGCGGCACCACGCCCAGCCGGTCGAGGAACCGGAAGAAGAGGTTTTCGGCCAACGGGCCGGCGACCGGGCGGACCTCCGCACCCGGGCCCGAAGCACCGTCGGAGCGGGAATCGCCACCGGGGTCGGCCGACAGCACTTCCGCCAGCTCACCGGCGCTCGCGGTGCGCCCCGCCTCGGCGGCCCAGGCAACGGCGCGCTCGGCGGCGTCGCGGGGCTCCAGGAAGTAGTCCTCCAGGGTGAGCCCCTCCTTCTCGGCGCCGAGGTACCCGGCCATCGCGACCCGCGCCAGGCAGGTCGTCCACGCCCCGCTCTCGGGCGCCGCCGCCTCCACGACGACGCAGTCGCTGTCCATGACGTAGCCGAACAGCGCGGGCGCGCCGGTCTGTCCGGCCAGGTCGTTCATGTTCCCGACGTCTCCGTCGCCGCCCGGGAACTCCCACACCTGCCAGCCGCCCGGCGCGGACAGCCGCAGGGTCATGCCCGCGGCGCCCGACAGCGCGTCCAGCTCCGCGAGCGGCCGATCGGCGCGGCCCACGACGAAATACCCCCAGTAGCCCATGTCCCGGCTCCCCCCGGCGTGTCGGTTCCGATCGTCAAAAGACCACCACAGCCGTACGGGAGTTCGCAGCCGTATCGGACAATCCGCGCGACGTCCGGGGGCGCACGGGATCAGTCGAGGCGGTTCGCCAGCGACTTGAAGTCGGCCCAGGACAGCTCGGGTTCGTCCGGGTCCCACAGCTTCTGGACCGTCGCGGCCAGCGGCAGCCGGATCCCGTCGGCGACCTGGGCCTGCGTCTGCGCGTTCGGCAGGTCGCCCCAGACGGCGAAGCTGCCGCCCAGTATCTGGTCGTCGTACTTCGCGTCGACCGCGGTGGTGCCGCGCAGGACGCGCGGGGTCCACTGCTCGTAGATGCGCTCTCCGGTCGGGTAGACGAAGGTCTGCGGTTCGCCGAGCACGTAGTAGAGGAACTCGTCGTTGTAGTTGAGGACCTCGCGGCCCGCGCTCAGGTACTCCGTGGGCGGGCGGGCGCCGATCTCCTTGCCGGTCCAGTAGGCGACCTTGATTTCCTTCAGGGGCTCGACGGACGTGTCCTTGAAGAAGCCGTCGTTCCAGGCGCGCGGGATGCGGTCGTGCGCCATGACCGTCTCGGCCCGGCCGTTGAGCCAGCCGGTGGTGAGGTCGGCGACGGTGCCGCCGGGGCCGTACGCCTCACGGGCCGCGGCGGCGAGATCCGGGTAGGACGCCTCGGGGTCGGACACCGTGAGCGCCTGGTACTCGTCCGCGCCCAGGTGGAACCGGGAGCCGGGGAAGAGGTCGGCGTACTCGTCGAGCAGGTCGTCGACGATCTCGGCGGCCTCGGGCTTGGAGATGTCGATCGCACCGCGCGTGGGCGTGCCCTGGGCGTTGCGCAGCTGGAGGTCGGGGTGGGCGGCGAGCACGGCACCGAGGTGGCCGGGCGAGTCGATCTCGGGGACGACGGTGATGTGCCGGGAGGCGGCGAGGTCGATGATCTCCTTGACCTGGTCCTTGGTCAGGTGGTCGTCGGAGACGATCTCGGGGTGCGAGTCGGACTCGATACGGAAGGCCTGGTCGTCGGAGAAGTGCAGACCCAGTTCGTTGTACTTCAGGTCGCCCAGCTCGCGGATCCGGTCCTTTATCCAGTCGGCGTCGTAGTGCTTGCGCGCGATGTCGAGGCTGAGGCCGCGCCGCGGTTTGGCCGGCTCGTCCGTCACGACGCCCTCCGGCGCGGCGGCGCCGCCGTCGACCGCCTGTTTCAGGGTGCGGGTGCCGTAGTAGACGCCGGCCTCGGCCGGCCCGGTGACGGTGACCCGGCCGTCGCGCACGGTCATGGTGTACGACTCCGGGTCCGCGCCCTTGTCCTCCTTGACGTCCAGCAGCACGTCCCCGGCGCGTTCGTCGTTCTTCTCCCCCGCGTACGTCAGCCCCAGTTCGTCGGCCATCAGGCGCCCCTCGTCGGCGAGAGCGGCGTCGGCGACGACGACGCGGTGCTCCTTCTCCGCCTGCCATCCGGGGCCGCGGGCCGGGGTGTGATCGCGTACGGCGGGTATGGTCCGCGGCTCCTTGGACAGCGCGTAGGAGCGGCTGGGGCTGGGCGCGGCGGCCTTGGGGGCTCTCGCGGCCGAGCCCGCGGACCCGCCGTCGCCCTCACTGTCGGTGGCCCACAGGCCTGCTCCCACACCGAGCGAGGCGACCACCGCACCGGTGATCACGGCCCGCTGCCTCACATTGTGTGCCGGTGTCCGGCGTCCGTGCTGGCTCACAGCGGCAACCTATGGCCGTGAGCTTCTCCATGCGTCCACCACATGTTCTGAAACTCTCCCGTTCGGGTGAAATTGGGGCATCGGCCGGACACGTCATGCCGTCAATCGATAACGTGACGGCACATCTTTCGCACAATCCCCTGCCGACACACACGTGAAGCCCACGAGGACCCACGCTGCCTGCGCACCGTCTCCCAGACCTCCCCGGCCGAGTGGCCATACCGGTACCGACGCAAACCCACGCCACACCGGTAACCGCCTCCTCACTGGAGCACTTCAACACCACCCCCGCCGAAGAGGCCGTCCAGGCCCTCCTCACCTGCCTGAACAGTCGCCACTGGGCCCATCGCCTCACCGCCCACCGCCCCTATCCGGACCTGCCCGCCCTGCTGGCCGCAGTGGACGAGGCCGCCTACGACCTCTCCCCGGAGGACCTGACGGAGGCGCTGGCGGCCGAGGCCCTGCCCGCCCTGCCGGAGGACACGTACGCGGTGGCCCACACGGCACTGAGCGCGGCCACCGCGGCCTACGAGAGCCGCTTCGGACACGCGTTCGCCATCTGCCTGGACGGCATGCCCGCGAATGAGGCCCTGGACCATGTACTCGAAGGCATCCGGTCACGATTGACAAACGATCCGGAGGAGGAACGCCAGGTCGCGGCCGACGAACTGAGGCGCCTCGCGAGAGGCAGGCTGCCCGACGCCCTTCAGGGGCGCGGGGCTGCGACCTTCAGGGTCGCGGGCCGTGACCTTCAGGACGACCCGGGGCTGTGACCTTCGGGGACGCAGGGCTGTGACCTCAGCGGCTGCACCGTGCGGGCGCGCCCGGCCGGCAACGACCCACACCCGGCAAACCACCCGAAGCCCCTGCCTCCCGAGCCGCCCCGCAGGCCTCGGACTGCTCCTTTGAGTGCAACTTTGATCACACAGGCGGGCCCCCCGTAAGCACCACGGGCAACCGTCGCTACGATGCTGGGGGCCGGTGGACCGTACCCGGCCGGGCCCGACCGACAAGGAAAGCCGGCGCGGCCCCAATCCCCGCTCCCGGAGGAAACTTCCGTGCCGGCTGGAACGCTGTACCGCGGCCGGGAAGGAATGTGGTCATGGGTGGCTCATCGAGTCACCGGCGTCCTCATTTTCTTCTTCCTGTTCGTCCACGTGCTGGACACCGCTCTCGTCCGTGTGTCCCCCGAGGCCTACGACACCGTCGTGGCCACGTACAAAACGCCGATCGTCGCGCTGTTGGAGTACGGCCTCGTGGCCGCCATCCTCTTCCACGCGCTCAACGGCCTGCGCGTCATCGCCGTCGACTTCTGGGTCAAGGGCGCCCGCTACCAGAAGCAGATGCTCTGGACCGTTGTCGGCCTGTGGCTCGTGCTGATGATCGGGGCGATCTACCCCGTGCTCGGCCACGCCGCTCGTGAACTGTTCGGGAGCTGACGCGCATGTCCACTGCTGAAACCACCGCTTCCGGCGTCGGCCCCGTCGAGGGCCCGTCCGCCTACACGGTCGACAACCCGGCGCCGCTGATCGAAGCCCCGCGCCGGCGCACCAAGAAGACCCCGAAGTCCACGCGGGGCAACTTCGAGATGGCCGCCTGGCTGTTCATGCGCCTGTCCGGCGTCGTGCTGGTCGTCCTGGTCATCGGGCACCTGCTCATCCAGCTGGTACTGGACGGTGGCGTCTCGAAGATCGGCTTCGCCTTCGTGGCCGGCCGCTGGGCCTCGCCGTTCTGGCAGGTCTGGGACCTGCTGATGCTGTGGCTCGCGATGCTGCACGGCGGGAACGGCCTGCGCACGGTCATCAACGACTACGCGGAGCGTCCGAACACCCGGCTGTGGCTCAAGGGTCTGCTCTACACCGCCACGGTGTTCACCATCCTGCTGGGCACGCTGGTGATCTTCACCTTCGACCCGAACATCCGCTAGGCACGGGGCTGCGAAAAAACATGAAGGTACACAAGTACGACACCGTCATCGTCGGCGCCGGTGGCGCCGGCATGCGCGCGGCCATCGAGTCGACGAAGCGCAGCCGCACCGCCGTGCTGACGAAGCTCTACCCCACCCGCTCCCACACCGGTGCGGCGCAGGGCGGCATGGCCGCCGCGCTGGCCAACGTGGAGGAGGACAACTGGGAGTGGCACACCTTCGACACGGTCAAGGGCGGTGACTACCTGGTCGACCAGGACGCCGCCGAGATCCTGGCGAAGGAGGCCATCGACTCGGTCCTCGACCTGGAGAAGATGGGCCTGCCGTTCAACCGGACGCCGAACGGCACGATCGACCAGCGCCGCTTCGGCGGTCACAGCCGCAACCACGGCGAGGCCCCGGTCCGCCGCTCCTGCTACGCGGCCGACCGCACCGGTCACATGATCCTCCAGACGCTGTACCAGAACTGCGTCAAGGAGGGTGTGGAGTTCTTCAACGAGTTCTACGTCCTGGACCAGCTGATCACCGAGGTCGACGGCGTCAAGAAGTCCGCCGGTGTGGTCGCCTACGAGCTGGCCACCGGCGAGATCCACGTCTTCCACGCGAAGTCCGTGATCTACGCCTCCGGTGGCACCGGCAAGTTCTTCAAGGTGACGTCGAACGCGCACACGCTGACCGGTGACGGTCAGGCGGCCGTGTACCGGCGCGGGCTGCCGCTGGAGGACATGGAGTTCTTCCAGTTCCACCCGACCGGCATCTGGCGCATGGGCATCCTGCTGACGGAGGGCGCCCGCGGTGAGGGCGGCATCCTCCGCAACAAGGACGGCGAGCGCTTCATGGAGAAGTACGCGCCGGTCATGAAGGACCTCGCCTCCCGCGACGTCGTCTCCCGCTCCATCTACACGGAGATCCGCGAGGGCCGCGGCTGCGGTCCCGAGGGCGACCACGTCTACCTGGACCTCACCCACCTCCCGCCGGAGCAGCTGGACGCCAAGCTGCCCGACATCACGGAGTTCGCGCGGACCTACCTCGGCATCGAGCCCTACACGGACCCGATCCCGATCCAGCCGACGGCGCACTACGCGATGGGCGGCATCCCGACCAACGTCGAGGGTGAGGTCCTCATGGACAACACCACCGTCGTCCCGGGCCTGTACGCGGCCGGCGAGGTCGCCTGCGTGTCGGTGCACGGCGCCAACCGCCTGGGCACCAACTCTCTGCTGGACATCAACGTCTTCGGCAAGCGGGCGGGCATCGCCGCCGCGGAGTACGCGCAGAAGGCGGACTTCGTCGAGCTGCCCGAGGACCCGGAGTCCCTGGTCGTCGCGCAGATCGAGCGGCTGCGCGACTCCACCGGCACCGAGCGGGTCGCCACGATCCGCCGTGAGCTGCAGGAGACCATGGACGCCAACGTCATGGTGTTCCGCACCGAGCAGACGATCAAGACGGCCGTCGAGAAGCTCGCCGAACTGCGCGCCCGCTACCGGAACGTGGCCATCCAGGACAAGGGCCGGCGGTTCAACACCGACCTGCTGGAGGCCGTCGAGCTGGGCAACCTGCTCGACCTGGCCGAGGTCATGGCGGTGTCCGCCCTCGCCCGCAAGGAGTCGCGCGGCGGCCACTACCGCGAGGACTACCCCACCCGCGACGACGTCAACTTCATGCGCCACACGATGGCGTACCGCGAGGTGGGCGACGACGGCACCGAGTCCATCCGGCTCGACTACAAGCCGGTCGTCCAGACCCGCTACCAGCCGATGGAGCGTAAGTACTGATGGCTACCCCTGTCATGGAGAAGAGCGACAAGGCCCCCGAGCCCGGTTTCGCCGACTCCCCGTACATCACGGTCACCTTCCGCGTCCGCCGGTTCAACCCGGAGGTCTCGGCCGAGGCGACCTGGGAAGACTTCCAGCTGGAGATCGACCCGAAGGAGCGCGTCCTGGACGCGCTGCACAAGATCAAGTGGGATCTCGACGGGACCCTCACCTTCCGCCGCTCCTGCGCGCACGGCATCTGCGGGTCGGACGCCATGCGGATCAACGGCAAGAACCGGCTGGCCTGCAAGACGCTGATCAAGGACCTCAGCCCCGAGAAGCCGATCACGGTCGAGGCCATAAAGGGCCTGACGGTCCTCAAGGACCTGGTCGTCGACATGGAGCCGTTCTTCCAGGCGTACCGGGACGTGATGCCCTTCCTGATCACGAAGGACACCAACGAGCCGACGCGTGAGCGCTTCCAGACGGCCGAGGACCGCGAGCGTTTCGACGACACGACGAAGTGCATCCTGTGCGCCGCCTGCACGTCCTCGTGCCCGGTGTTCTGGAACGACGGGCAGTACTTCGGCCCGGCGGCCATCGTCAACGCCCACCGCTTCATCTTCGACTCGCGTGACGAGGCCGGCGAGCAGCGGCTGGAGATCCTCAACGACCGCGACGGCGTCTGGCGCTGCCGCACGACCTTCAACTGCACGGACGCCTGCCCGCGCGGTATCGAGGTCACCAAGGCGATCGCGGAGGTGAAGCGAGCGCTCATCACGCGCCGCTTCTGACCCGCACGCGCCGAGCGTAACGGCCGAGGGCCCCGACCGACTGGATTCGCCAGTCGGTCGGGGCCCTCGGCCGTACCGCTTCGCGACGAGGCCGTGCGACGCCGTCAGCCGTGCGGCCGCTTCGGCCCCGCGGCGGTGTCAGCCGCGCAGCACGCGGCCCTGCTTGTCGGTGCGGTCGCTGCTCACCAGGAAGATGATGCCGTCGATCAGCGCCCAGAAGCCAAGGCCACCGCAGGTGAGCAGCTGCGCGACGCCGACGCCGACGGAGCCGACGTAGAAGCGGCCGATGCCCAGGGTGCCCAGGAAGAGCTGGAGGATACCGGCGACGATCTTCGACTTGTCGGAGTACGGGCGGCCGTGCGGGTCATAGCCGTAGGGAGCGGCGGGGTTCGGGGGGACGGTCATGGTGGTGCTCCTGGGGAGATGTGGGACGTGCCGGGAGGGATGGCCCGGCGGCCCAGGAGGGAACTCCGCTGATCGCGCACCGACCGTGCACGGCGGCCCACGCGATGGCGTGGCCGTCCCCCCTGTGCGAGAGGAGCATAGGGAGACGGGTGGGGTCTGCGGGAGTGGACTCGATCAACCGTTCCCGTTCCGTGATCTCTCGACCGGCGTCTCAGACGAGGTTGCGGGCCACCGTCCAGGCCACCGCCGCCACCAGGATCAGCACCTGGGCCCACGGGGCGATCCGGGGCCGCCAGGAGCGGCCGCGCAGGCCCTCCACCGTCCAGCGGCCCCACAGCGCCAGCGCGAACGGCGCGGCGAGCAGCAGGGCACGGTTGTCCAGCCAGGCCGCGGTGAAGTGACCGTGCATCAGGTCGTACGTCATGCGCGTGCCGCCGCAGGCCGGACAGAGCAGTCCCGTGACGAACCGGAACGGGCACTGGGGCAGGAGGTGGCCGGCCTCGTGCGGGTCGGTGAACCACAGGTACCCGGCGCCCGCGGTGCCCGCGACGAGCACCGCGAGGGGCGCCGCCGCGGGATGCCACGGCAGGCGCCGTCCTGCGGGTGGCGCGGGCGGGGCCGCGTCAGCCACGCAGGACCCGCCCCAGGGAGTCCGTACGGTCGTTGCTGGTGAGGTAGATGATGCCGTCGATCAGCGCCCAGATGCCGAAGCCGCCGCAGGTGAACAGCTGGGCCAGGCCCACGCCGACGGAGCCGACGTAGAAGCGGCCGATGCCGAAGCCGCCGAGGAAGATCTGGAGGACGCCGGCGACGATCTTCGACTTGTCGGAGTACGGGCGGCCGTAGGGGTCGTAGCCGTAGAGCGCGTTGGGGTCGCCCCCGCCGTAGTAGCCGGGTGCCTGCTGGTAACCGGGGCCCTGCTGGTAACCGGGGGCCTGGTAGCCGCCGGGCTGCTGCTGGTAGCCGGGCTGCTGATAACCCGGCTGCTGGTAGCCGCCGGAGGGCTGCTGGGGGCCGCCCTGCGGGTAGCCGTAGGGGCCGGCCTTGTCGGCCGCGCCGGGGCCCTGGTTCGGGTAGCCGTAACCGGGCGGCTGGGACGGCTGCTGCGGCTGCTCGCTCACGGTGGTGTCGCTCCTGGAAGGTACGGGAAACTGCCCGTCATACTGTAGGACTCGGCGGGCAAAGGAAAGCAAGTCGGATCGTAGCCATGTCGTTCTGTGGGCCAAGGA
>NZ_BAABCQ010000085.1:0-31622 GCF_039539045.1 Streptomyces marokkonensis | reverse complement strand
AGGGTCGACGCGGGCCCGACGTACGCCCGCCTCACCCCGTACATCCGGCACCTGCCGAATTAGTGGAAGGACCGCCATCATGGCGAAGCTCAGCCAGGACGACCTGCTCGCCCAGTTCGAGGAGATGACCCTCATCGAGCTCTCCGAGTTCGTGAAGGCCTTCGAGGAGAAGTTCGACGTCACCGCCGCCGCCGCGGTTGCCGCCGCCCCGGTCGGCCCGGCCGCCCCCGCCGAGGCCGAGGCCGAGCAGGACGAGTTCGACGTCGTCCTCACCGGTGCCGGCGACAAGAAGATCCAGGTCATCAAGGTCGTGCGTGAGCTGACCTCCCTGGGTCTGAAGGAGGCCAAGGACCTCGTGGACGGCGCCCCGAAGCCCGTCCTCGAGAAGGTCGCCAAGGACGCCGCCGAGAAGGCCGCCGAGTCCCTCAAGGGCGCCGGCGCCTCGGTCGAGGTCAAGTAACACCTCAGAGGTCCTCAGGGATCTCACAGGTCTCCAGAGGCCGCACAGGCCTCAGGGGCCTCACAGGTCCTGTGGGATCCATGGATCCCACAGGACCTGTAACGCTTCGGCGCTGAAGAGCGATCATCCATCCGGGTGGTCGCTCTTCGGCGTATCCGGGGACCGGCGGCGGCTGCCTTGCACGTGCGACGGCGGAGAGTATGGTGATCTTCGTCGTGCCGTCGCCGGGGCCCCGAGGGCCCCCTGGCGGCAGGCGGTTCGGGCAAGGGGGGCCTTGACGAACCGCACGCGGCGCGCGATTCTCAGGACGCGTCGGCTACAAGGATCCGAAATCCGAGGCATGGATCCACGGCGAAGAGGGCAGTATCACGGTGCGTTGAGGGCGAGGCCTTGCCGCAGGTGGTGAGAACAACGAGGAGCGAACACGGTCATCGAGACCCGCACTGGACATCAGTGTGCCATGTGGCTACACTGTCCCTTTGCGCTGCCTGTTAGTTGCCCCCTGCCCGTCACCAGGGGTCTGCCCTCGCCCGAGCACCGACGACCAGAGCATGCCTGACCTGGCTTTTTCGGCCACATCAGGCGCCCCCTGTCTTCGTGCACGGAAGAGGGGCCGGTACGCGCGTAGTGAGTCCGAGCCCTCGGAAGGACCCCCTCTTGGCCGCCTCGCGCAATGCCTCGACCGCGAATACGAACAACGCTGCCAGCACCGCCCCGCTGCGCATCTCCTTTGCAAAGATCAAGGAGCCCCTCGAGGTTCCGAACCTCCTCGCGCTGCAAACCGAGAGCTTTGACTGGCTGCTCGGCAACGACGCGTGGAAGGCTCGCGTCGAGTCGGCGCTGGAGTCCGGTCAGGACGTCCCCACCAAGTCCGGTCTGGAAGAGATCTTCGAGGAGATCTCGCCGATCGAGGACTTCTCCGGGTCGATGTCGCTGACGTTCCGCGACCACCGCTTCGAGCCCCCCAAGAACAGCATCGACGAGTGCAAGGACCGCGACTTCACGTACGCGGCCCCGCTCTTCGTCACCGCCGAGTTCACCAACAACGAGACCGGCGAGATCAAGTCCCAGACGGTCTTCATGGGCGACTTCCCGCTCATGACCAACAAGGGCACCTTCGTCATCAACGGCACCGAGCGTGTCGTTGTGTCGCAGCTGGTCCGTTCGCCGGGTGTCTACTTCGACTCCTCCATCGACAAGACGTCCGACAAGGACATCTTCTCCGCCAAGATCATCCCGTCTCGGGGTGCCTGGCTGGAGATGGAGATCGACAAGCGCGACATGGTCGGCGTGCGCGTCGACCGCAAGCGCAAGCAGTCCGTGACCGTCCTGCTCAAGGCCCTCGGTTGGACGACCGAGCAGATCCTCGAGGAGTTCGGCCAGTACGAGTCCATGCGCGCCACCCTGGAGAAGGACCACACCCAGGGCCAGGACGACGCGCTGCTCGACATCTACCGCAAGCTGCGTCCGGGTGAGCCCCCCACGCGTGAGGCCGCGCAGACACTGCTCGAGAACCTCTACTTCAACCCGAAGCGCTACGACCTCGCCAAGGTCGGCCGCTACAAGGTCAACAAGAAGCTCGGCGCCGAGGAGCCGCTGGACGCCGGCGTGCTCACCACCGACGACGTCATCGCCACCATCAAGTACCTGGTGAAGCTGCACGCCGGTGAGACCGAGACGATCGGCGAGTCGGGCCGGGAGATCGTCGTCGAGACCGACGACATCGACCACTTCGGCAACCGCCGCATCCGCAACGTCGGCGAGCTCATCCAGAACCAGGTCCGTACGGGTCTCGCCCGTATGGAGCGCGTCGTGCGTGAGCGCATGACCACCCAGGACGTCGAGGCGATCACGCCGCAGACCCTGATCAACATCCGGCCGGTCGTCGCCTCCATCAAGGAGTTCTTCGGCACCAGCCAGCTGTCCCAGTTCATGGACCAGAACAACCCGCTGTCGGGGCTGACGCACAAGCGTCGTCTGAACGCCCTCGGCCCGGGTGGTCTCTCCCGTGAGCGGGCCGGCTTCGAGGTCCGTGACGTCCACCCGTCGCACTACGGCCGCATGTGCCCGATCGAGACGCCCGAAGGCCCGAACATCGGTCTGATCGGCTCGCTCGCCTCGTACGGCCGGATCAACCCGTTCGGCTTCATCGAGACGCCCTACCGCAAGGTCGTCGACGGCCAGGTCACGGACGACGTGGACTACCTGACCGCCGACGAGGAGGACCGCTTCGTCATCGCGCAGGCCAACGCCACGCTCAACGACGACATGCGCTTCTCCGAGGCTCGCGTCCTGGTCCGCCGCCGTGGTGGCGAGGTCGACTACGTCCCCGGCGACGACGTCGACTACATGGACGTCTCGCCGCGCCAGATGGTGTCGGTCGCGACCGCCATGATCCCGTTCCTCGAGCACGACGACGCCAACCGTGCCCTCATGGGTGCGAACATGATGCGTCAGGCGGTGCCGCTCATCAAGAGCGAGTCCCCGCTGGTCGGCACCGGCATGGAGTACCGCTCCGCCGCCGACGCCGGCGACGTGGTCAAGGCCGAGAAGGCGGGTGTGGTCCAGGAGGTCTCCGCGGACTACATCACCACCACCAACGACGACGGCACGTACATCACGTACCGCCTGGCCAAGTTCTCCCGGTCCAACCAGGGAACCTCGGTCAACCAGAAGGTCGTCGTCGCCGAGGGCGACCGGATCATCGAGGGCCAGGTCCTGGCCGACGGTCCGGCCACCGAGAACGGCGAGATGGCGCTCGGCAAGAACCTGCTGGTCGCGTTCATGCCGTGGGAGGGTCACAACTACGAGGACGCGATCATCCTGTCGCAGCGCCTCGTCCAGGACGACGTCCTCTCCTCGATCCACATCGAGGAACACGAGGTCGACGCCCGTGACACCAAGCTCGGCCCCGAGGAGATCACCCGGGACATCCCGAACGTCTCCGAGGAGGTCCTCGCCGACCTCGACGAGCGCGGCATCATCCGCATCGGTGCCGAGGTCGTCGCCGGCGACATCCTCGTCGGCAAGGTCACGCCCAAGGGTGAGACCGAGCTGACCCCGGAGGAGCGCCTGCTCCGCGCGATCTTCGGTGAGAAGGCGCGCGAGGTGCGCGACACCTCCCTGAAGGTGCCGCACGGTGAGATCGGCAAGGTCATCGGCGTCCGCGTCTTCGACCGCGAAGAGGGCGACGAGCTGCCGCCGGGCGTGAACCAGCTGGTCCGCGTCTACGTCGCGCAGAAGCGCAAGATCACCGACGGTGACAAGCTCGCCGGCCGCCACGGCAACAAGGGCGTCATCTCGAAGATCAACCCGATCGAGGACATGCCGTTCCTGGAGGACGGCACCCCGGTCGACATCATCCTCAACCCGCTGGGTGTCCCGTCCCGAATGAACCCGGGACAGGTCCTGGAGATCCACCTCGGCTGGCTCGCCAGCCGCGGTTGGGACGTCTCCGGCCTCGCGGAGGAGTGGGCCGAGCGCCTCCAGGCCATCGGCGCCGACAAGGTCGAGCCCGGCACCAACGTCGCCACCCCCGTCTTCGACGGTGCGCGTGAGGACGAGCTGGCCGGTCTGCTCCAGCACACCATCCCGAACCGCGACGGCGAGCGCATGGTGCTCCCGTCCGGCAAGGCGAGGCTGTTCGACGGCCGCTCCGGCGAGCCGTTCCCGGAGCCGATCTCGGTCGGCTACATGTACATCCTCAAGCTTCACCACCTGGTCGACGACAAGCTGCACGCCCGGTCGACCGGCCCGTACTCGATGATCACCCAGCAGCCGCTGGGTGGTAAGGCCCAGTTCGGTGGCCAGCGATTCGGTGAGATGGAGGTGTGGGCGCTGGAGGCTTACGGCGCCGCGTACGCCCTCCAGGAGCTGCTGACCATCAAGTCCGACGACGTGACCGGCCGCGTGAAGGTCTACGAGGCCATCGTCAAGGGCGAGAACATCCCTGAGCCCGGCATCCCCGAGTCCTTCAAGGTGCTCATCAAGGAGATGCAGTCCCTGTGCCTCAACGTGGAGGTGCTGTCCTCGGACGGCATGTCCATCGAGATGCGTGACACCGACGAGGACGTCTTCCGCGCAGCGGAGGAGCTCGGCATCGACCTGTCCCGGCGCGAGCCGAGCAGCGTCGAAGAGGTCTGACGGGAGTCCGGTCCGGAGGTTCAGCGATGAAGATCCCTGAGCCTCCGGCCGGCCCCAGGACCCCCGTTTCAGACCCCAAGACTTACAACCCTGAGAGGGATTGACGCATAGTGCTCGACGTCAACTTCTTCGACGAGCTCCGGATCGGTCTGGCAACCGCTGACGACATCCGTCAGTGGAGCCACGGCGAGGTCAAGAAGCCCGAGACGATCAACTACCGCACGCTCAAGCCCGAAAAGGACGGACTCTTCTGCGAGAAGATCTTCGGTCCGACCCGGGACTGGGAGTGCTACTGCGGCAAGTACAAGCGTGTCCGCTTCAAGGGCATCATCTGTGAGCGCTGTGGCGTCGAGGTCACGCGCGCCAAGGTGCGCCGTGAGCGGATGGGCCACATCGAGCTTGCCGCCCCCGTGACCCACATCTGGTACTTCAAGGGCGTTCCGTCGCGGCTGGGCTACCTGCTCGACCTCGCCCCGAAGGACCTGGAGAAGGTCATCTACTTCGCGGCGTACATGATCACGTTCGTCGACGAGGAGCGCCGCACCCGCGACCTGCCCTCGCTGGAGGCCCACGTCTCCGTCGAGCGCCAGCAGGTCGAGCAGCGCCGCGACTCGGACCTGGAGGCCCGGGCCAAGAAGCTCGAGACCGACCTGGCCGAGCTCGAGGCCGAGGGTGCCAAGGCCGACGTGCGCCGCAAGGTGCGCGAGGGTGCCGAGCGTGAGATGAAGCAGCTGCGCGACCGCGCGCAGCGCGAGATCGACCGCCTCGACGAGGTGTGGAGCCGGTTCAAGAACCTCAAGGTCCAGGACCTCGAGGGTGACGAGCTGCTCTACCGCGAGCTGCGCGACCGCTTCGGCACCTACTTCGACGGCTCCATGGGTGCGGCTGCCCTGCAGAAGCGCCTGGAGTCCTTCGACCTCGACGAGGAGGCCGAGCGCCTCCGCGAGATCATCCGTACCGGCAAGGGCCAGAAGAAGACCCGTGCGCTCAAGCGCCTCAAGGTCGTCTCCGCGTTCCTGCAGACCAGCAACAGCCCCAAGGGCATGGTGCTCGACTGCGTGCCGGTCATCCCGCCGGACCTGCGTCCGATGGTGCAGCTGGACGGTGGCCGCTTCGCGACCTCCGACCTGAACGACCTGTACCGCCGCGTGATCAACCGCAACAACCGCCTGAAGCGGCTTCTCGACCTCGGCGCGCCCGAGATCATCGTGAACAACGAGAAGCGCATGCTCCAGGAGGCCGTGGACGCGCTCTTCGACAACGGCCGTCGCGGCCGCCCGGTGACGGGCCCCGGCAACCGTCCGCTGAAGTCGCTGTCCGACATGCTCAAGGGCAAGCAGGGCCGCTTCCGTCAGAACCTGCTCGGCAAGCGAGTCGACTACTCGGCGCGTTCCGTCATCGTCGTCGGCCCGCAGCTGAAGCTGCACCAGTGCGGTCTGCCCAAGGCCATGGCGCTGGAGCTCTTCAAGCCGTTCGTGATGAAGCGCCTGGTCGACCTGAACCACGCGCAGAACATCAAGAGCGCCAAGCGCATGGTCGAGCGCGGCCGCACGGTCGTGTACGACGTGCTGGAAGAGGTCATCGCGGAGCACCCGGTTCTGCTGAACCGTGCGCCCACGCTGCACCGCCTCGGCATCCAGGCCTTCGAGCCGCAGCTGGTCGAGGGCAAGGCCATCCAGATCCACCCGCTCGTCTGCACCGCGTTCAACGCGGACTTCGACGGTGACCAGATGGCCGTGCACCTGCCGCTCTCCGCGGAGGCGCAGGCCGAGGCCCGCATCCTGATGCTGTCCTCGAACAACATCCTGAAGCCGGCCGACGGCCGTCCGGTGACGATGCCGACCCAGGACATGGTCCTCGGTCTGTTCTTCCTCACCACCGACTCCGAGGGTCGTGGGCCCAAGGGTGAAGGCCGTGCCTTCGGCTCCGCCGCCGAGGCGATCATGGCGTTCGACGCGGGAGACCTGACGCTTCAGGCGAAGGTCGACATCCGCTTCCCGGTGGGCACCATCCCGCCCCGCGGCTGGGAGCCCCCGGCCCGCGAGGAGGGTGAGCCGGAGTGGCAGCAGGGTGACACCTTCACCCTGAAGACCACGCTGGGCCGTGCGCTCTTCAACGAGCTGCTGCCCGAGGACTACCCGTTCGTCGACTACGAGGTCGGCAAGAAGCAGCTCTCCGAGATCGTCAACGACCTCGCCGAGCGCTACCCGAAGGTCATCGTGGCGGCGACGCTCGACAACCTGAAGGCGTCCGGCTTCTTCTGGGCCACCCGTTCCGGTGTCACCGTCGCCATCTCCGACATCGTCGTTCCCGAGGCGAAGAAGGAGATCGTCAAGGGCTACGAGGCGCAGGACGAGAAGGTCCAGAAGCAGTACGAGCGCGGTCTGATCACCAAGGAAGAGCGCACGCAGGAGCTCATCGCGATCTGGACCAAGGCGACCAACGAGGTCGCCGAGGCGATGAACGCGAACTTCCCGAAGACCAACCCGGTCTCCATGATGGTGAACTCGGGTGCACGAGGCAACATGATGCAGATGCGTCAGATCGCCGGTATGCGTGGTCTGGTGTCGAACGCGAAGAACGAGACGATCCCGCGCCCCATCAAGGCGTCGTTCCGTGAGGGTCTGTCCGTGCTGGAGTACTTCATCTCCACGCACGGTGCCCGTAAGGGTCTGGCGGACACCGCTCTGCGTACCGCCGACTCGGGTTACCTCACGCGTCGTCTGGTCGACGTCTCCCAGGACGTCATCATTCGCGAGGAGGACTGCGGCACCGAGCGCGGTCTGAAGCTGCCGATCGCCGTCCGCGAGGCCGACGGGACGCTGCGCAAGACGGACGACGTCGAGACCAGCGTCTACGCCCGTATGCTCGCCGAGGACGTCGTCATCGACGGCAAGGTGATCGCGCCGGCCAACGTCGACCTCGGTGACGTGCTCATCGACCAGCTGGTGCGCCACGGTGTCGAGGAGGTCAAGACCCGTTCGATCCTGACCTGCGAGTCCCAGGTCGGCACCTGCGCCATGTGCTACGGCCGTTCCCTGGCCACCGGCAAGCTGGTCGACATCGGTGAGGCGGTCGGCATCATCGCCGCCCAGTCCATCGGTGAGCCCGGCACCCAGCTGACGATGCGTACCTTCCACACCGGTGGTGTGGCCGGTGACGACATCACCCAGGGTCTGCCGCGTGTCGTCGAGCTCTTCGAGGCCCGTACCCCGAAGGGTGTCGCCCCGATCTCCGAGGCCTCCGGCCGCGTCCGGATCGAGGAGACCGAGAAGACGAAGAAGCTCGTCGTCACCCCGGACGACGGCAGCGACGAGACGGCGTTCCCGATCTCCAAGCGCGCCCGTCTGCTGGTCGGCGAGGGCGATCACGTAGAGGTGGGCCAGAAGCTCACCGTGGGTGCCACCAACCCGCACGACGTGCTGCGCATCCTGGGTCAGCGTCAGGTGCAGATCCACCTGGTCGGCGAAGTCCAGAAGGTCTACAACTCGCAGGGCGTGTCGATCCACGACAAGCACATCGAGATCATCATCCGGCAGATGCTGCGCCGAGTGACGATCATCGAGTCCGGCGACGCCGAGCTGCTGCCCGGCGAGCTGGTGGAGCGCACCAAGTTCGAGACCGAGAACCGTCGTGTGGTCCAGGAGGGCGGTCACCCGGCCTCCGGTCGTCCGCAGCTGATGGGTATCACCAAGGCCTCGCTGGCGACCGAGTCGTGGCTGTCGGCGGCGTCCTTCCAGGAGACGACCAGGGTCCTCACGGACGCGGCGATCAACGCCAAGTCCGACTCCCTGATCGGCCTCAAGGAGAACGTCATCATCGGTAAGCTCATCCCGGCCGGTACGGGTCTGTCCCGCTACCGCAACATCCGGGTCGAGCCGACCGAGGAGGCCAAGGCCGCGATGTACTCGGCCGTCGGCTACGACGACATCGACTACTCGCCGTTCGGCACGGGCTCCGGCCAGGCCGTTCCGCTGGAGGACTACGACTACGGTCCGTACAACCAGTAAGCGAGTCGCCTGACAAGGCTGCTACGACCGAAGGGCGGTCACCCCGTGTGGGTGGCCGCCCTTCGGCGCTCGTTCCGTGAACGACTCGTCGATCCGAGACCGGAGATCCGGAGATGCCCGTGCTCGCGTCGAGAATCATCCTCGTCGTCATGGTCTGCGGCTCGTCCCTGGTGCTGTTCACCAATCTGTACGCCTTGCGGAAGGCGAAGCGACTGGAGAGCGCAGGCGTCCGCGTCGAGGGCGAGTGCGTCGGCCACTACCGGCCCAGCGGTGGCTACGTGGGAGCCGTCTGCGCGTACTCCGCGGGGCCCGGGCAGGAACTGACGGTCCGCTCCTCCAGGTGCTCGGTCGCGCCCGTGGAGACGGACGACGTGGTGGAGGTCGTCCACGGGCCGGGCAGGCCGGAGCGCGCGATGCTGCTGTTCGAGGCGAGTGCGCGGGTGGGGTACGACACGGCCCTGTCGGTCGTCACGGGGGCGATGTGGATGTCGGCGACGGCGGGGCTCGTCTTCGCGCTGTAACGACGCCACCCCGCCGTGGGGCTACGGCACGCCCAGTTCGAACAGGACATAGTGCGCGTACCAGCCGGAGGCCAGGGCGGTCGTGGTGAAGAAGACCGCCAGGCTGGGGAGCTTCAGGCGGCTCAGGGCCGCGGCCGGGGCGAGGAGCAGGGGGAAGGCGGGCAGCAGGTAGCGCATCGTGTTGCCGAACATCTGCTGGGTGCCGAGGACGGTGATGACCGTCGCCAGGGTGTACGCGACGAGCACCAGCGGGGGCCGGTCGCGCAGCATCAGGGCGATCAGGAAGGGCAGCGCCAGGACCAGCAGGAGGGACAGCAGGTCCGGGGTGTAGAAGGCGAAGGGGTAGTCGCCGCGGCCCACGGCGAGGTTGAGCAGTACGTCCAGGGTGTGGGCGCCGTAGTCGAAGAAGTGCGCCCAGCCCTCGCGCTGGAGGGTGAAGTACGCGGTGGGCTCGCCGATGCTGTAGCCGACCCAGGCGATGTAGACGAGCAGGCCCAGCGGGGCGACGATCATGGCGTACACCGGGCCGCGTACGCCGTGCTCGCGTCGGGTCGCCGGACGGGCGAGGACCACCAGCGCGGCGAGTCCCACGGCGCCGATGAGGACGGCGGACGTGGGGCGGTTCAGGCCCGCGATGAAGGCCAGCAGGCCGGCCGCCACCCACCGCTTGGTCATCACGGCGTAGCAGGCCCAGGCGGCGATGGCGACGAACAGGGACTCGGAGTACACCGCCCACTCGACGCCCGCGCCGGGGGCGACGGCCCACAGTCCCGCGGCGATGGTGCCCGCGCGGGCACCCGCGATCAGGGAGATCACGGCGTAGATGCCGGCCGCGGCGACGAACGAGAAGACGACGGAGACCAGGATCCCGGAGCCGTACAGGCCGAGGCCCGTGACCTCCGAGACCATGCGGATCAGGGACGGGTAGAGCGGGAAGAAAGCGACCGAGTTCTGCTGGACCGTGAACAGGCCCTCCGAGTCGAGCCGTACCAGGGAGGGGCTGTAGCCGTGCTCGGCGACCTGGAGGTACCACCAGCCGTCCCAGGTGGCGAGGACGTCCCACCAGTGGGCACCGCCGCCGAAGCGCGGGTTCTTCTCCTTGTAGTCTCCGGCGTACTCCAGCAGGGAGGCGAAGACCGCGAGGCCGACGAGCTTCGTGACGCCGTACAGGACCAGTGGGGCGAGGAAGGGCCGCGCGGCGGGCGGCAGGGCCGGGGGCCAGGTCCTCCAGGAGCGCCTCCCGCGCTCGTCGGACAGCCGTTGCGGTGCGCCCGACGACCCGTCGGTCACCGTGTCGCCGGCAGCCGTGTCCATGGCTGTCATCCCCCTCAGTCCACCTTCAACCGTCAGTTGCTGCCATAAGATCGCACAAGAGTCGCACATCTGTGCTCGGTGTTCGGGGGAGGGGAGGCGCGGTGCCCGAGGGACGGGACGAGGGACGGGACGAGGAACGGCACGAACCGGTCGTGCTGTCGGTCGTCATTCCGATGTACAACGAGGAAGAGGCCCTTCCCGCGCTGGTCAGCAGATTGCGTCCGGTCCTGACGGAGCTGGGCGTCGCCCACGAGGTCGTCGCGGTGGACGACGGCAGCGGCGACCGTACGGCGGAGCTGCTCGGCGCCTTCCGGCTGGGCTGGCCGGAACTGCGCGTGGTCGCGCTGCGGCGCAACTCCGGCCATCAGGCCGCACTCACCGCCGGCCTGGACCGGGCGTTGGGCGCGTACGTGGTGAGCCTGGACGCCGACCTCCAGGACCCGCCGGAGAAGATCCCCGACATGCTGGCGCTGGCCCGCGCCGAGAACCTCGACATCGTCTACGGCGTGCGCGCCGACCGCAGCAGCGACAGCGGGTTCAAGCGGTGGACGGCGGGCGTCTACTACCGGCTGATGCGGCGCCTGGCGGGCCCGTCGGTCCCCGCGCAGGCGGGCGACTTCCGGCTGCTCAGCCGGGCCGCCGTGGACGCGCTGAAGGCGCTGCCGGACCAGCAGAGGGTGTACCGCCTGCTGGTGCCGTGGCTGGGTTTTCCGAGCGGGCGGGTGACGTACGAGCGCGCTCCGCGCACCGCGGGCCGCACCAAGTACCCGCTGGGCCGGATGATCCGGCTCGCGGTCGACAGTGTCACCGGTTTCTCCGCCGCCCCGCTGCGGCTGGCCACCTGGCTGGGCGCCGGCGCGTTCGTCGTCTGCCTGGCTCTGCTGGTCTACACGCTGGCCGCCTTCGCCCTGGGCCGTACGGTGCCGGGCTGGACGTCGCTCTTCACCGGCATCGTCTTCATCGGCGCCGTGCAGCTGATCTGCGTCGGCCTGCTCGGCGAGTACGTCGGCCGCATATACACGGCGGTGCAGAACCGGCCCACGTACTTCGTCCGCGACGACACGGCGACGCCGACGACGCCGGAGCCGGCGCAGGGCTCCGCGGCCGCCGCGTCCACGCGTGCCGCCGGGGGCGCGGCGGACGTCCCGCGGGTTCCGGTCCCGCGGGCCTGAGCCGTGCTGATACCACGGCTCGCGAGCCGGCGCCGAGCGCCCGGACCGGGCCGGGAGGAACCGGGGCGAGGCGGAAGGCGCTGCCGGTCCCGCGCATTTGTTTTGACCGCAGCGAATGCGGTAGGTACGCTCAGACCTTGTGCCTGGGGTGTGCCCTGGCCCTCGTGCGTGCCTTCAACCGCAGTGAGGGTCGTCATCGGCCACCGCAATCCGCGCCCCCTTCGTCTTCCGGCGGGGATCCGCGGCTTCGACACACCCGACCGCGTGGGTCGGTGACGTTCCAGGTTAGCTTCACCATTCGGCACACAGAAACCGGAGAAGTAGTGCCTACGATCCAGCAGCTGGTCCGGAAGGGCCGGCAGGACAAGGTCGAGAAGAACAAGACGCCCGCACTCGAGGGTTCGCCCCAGCGTCGTGGCGTCTGCACGCGTGTGTTCACGACCACCCCGAAGAAGCCGAACTCGGCCCTGCGTAAGGTCGCGCGTGTGCGTCTGACCAGCGGGATCGAGGTCACTGCTTACATTCCGGGTGAGGGGCACAACCTGCAGGAGCACTCCATCGTGCTCGTGCGCGGCGGCCGTGTGAAGGACCTGCCGGGTGTTCGCTACAAGATCATCCGCGGTTCGCTTGACACTCAGGGTGTCAAGAACCGCAAGCAGGCCCGCAGCCGCTACGGCGCCAAGAAGGAGAAGTAAGAATGCCTCGTAAGGGCCCCGCCCCGAAGCGCCCGGTCATCATCGACCCGGTCTACGGTTCTCCTCTGGTGACCTCCCTCATCAACAAGGTGCTGATGAACGGCAAGCGCTCCACCGCCGAGCGCATTGTCTACGGCGCCATGGAGGGCCTGCGCGAGAAGACCGGCAACGACCCGGTCATCACGCTCAAGCGCGCTCTCGAGAACATCAAGCCGACCCTCGAGGTCAAGTCCCGCCGCGTCGGTGGTGCGACGTACCAGGTGCCGATCGAGGTCAAGCCCGGTCGCGCCAACACCCTCGCGCTGCGCTGGCTCGTCGGCTACTCGCGCGCCCGTCGTGAGAAGACCATGACCGAGCGGCTGCTCAACGAGCTCCTCGACGCCTCCAACGGCCTCGGTGCCGCTGTGAAGAAGCGCGAGGACACGCACAAGATGGCCGAGTCCAACAAGGCCTTCGCGCACTACCGCTGGTAGTCGCTACCCACATCGAGACCGAGAGAAGACTGAAGCCTTATGGCTACCACTTCACTTGACCTGGCCAAGGTCCGCAACATCGGGATCATGGCCCACATCGACGCGGGCAAGACGACCACCACCGAGCGGATCCTGTTCTACACCGGCGTTTCGTACAAGATCGGTGAGGTCCACGACGGCGCCGCCACGATGGACTGGATGGAGCAGGAGCAGGAGCGTGGCATCACGATCACGTCTGCTGCGACCACCTGCCACTGGCCGCTCGAGGACAACGACTACACGATCAACATCATCGACACCCCCGGGCACGTCGACTTCACCGTTGAGGTGGAGCGCTCCCTGCGTGTGCTCGACGGTGCCGTGACCGTGTTCGACGGTGTCGCCGGTGTGGAGCCGCAGTCCGAGACGGTGTGGCGTCAGGCCGACCGTTACGGCGTGCCGCGCATCTGCTTCGTCAACAAGCTGGACCGTACCGGCGCCGAGTTCCACCGCTGCGTGGAGATGATCTCGAACCGCCTGGGCGCCCAGCCGCTCGTCATGCAGCTCCCGATCGGTGCCGAGGCCGACTTCCACGGCGTCGTGGACCTGGTCCGCATGAAGGCGCTCGTGTGGTCCGCGGACGCCGCCAAGGGCGAGATGTACGAGACCGTCGACATCCCGGCCACGCACACCGAGGCCGCCGAAGAGTGGCGCGGCAAGCTGGTCGAGGGTGTCGCCGAGAACGACGACGAGATCATGGAGCTGTTCCTGGAGGGCAAGGAGCCCACCGAGGAGCAGCTGTACGCCGCGATCCGTCGCGTCACCATCGCCTCCGGCAAGTCCGAGGACACCACGGTCACCCCGGTGTTCTGCGGCACCGCGTTCAAGAACAAGGGCGTCCAGCCCCTGCTCGACGCGGTCGTGCGCTACCTGCCGACCCCGCTCGACGTCGAGGCCATCGAGGGCCACGACGTCAAGGACGCCGAGGTCGTCGTCAAGCGCAAGCCGTCGGAGGACGAGCCCCTCGCCGCGCTCGCCTTCAAGATCATGAGCGACCCGCACCTGGGCAAGCTCACCTTCGTCCGGGTCTACTCGGGCCGCCTGGTGTCCGGCACCGCCGTGCTGAACTCCGTCAAGGGCAAGAAGGAGCGCATCGGCAAGATCTACCGTATGCACGCGAACAAGCGTGAGGAGATCGAGTCGGTGGGCGCCGGTGACATCGTCGCCGTCATGGGCCTGAAGCAGACCACCACCGGTGAGACGCTGTCCGACGACAAGAACCCGGTCATCCTGGAGTCCATGGACTTCCCGGCGCCGGTCATCGAGGTCGCCATCGAGCCCAAGTCGAAGGGCGACCAGGAGAAGCTCGGCGTCGCGATCCAGCGTCTGGCCGAGGAGGACCCGTCCTTCCAGGTGCACTCCGACGAGGAGACCGGCCAGACCATCATCGGTGGTATGGGCGAGCTGCACCTCGAGGTGCTGGTCGACCGTATGCGCCGTGAGTTCCGCGTCGAGGCCAACGTCGGCAAGCCGCAGGTCGCGTACCGTGAGACGATCCGCAAGGCCGTCGAGCGCGTGGACTACACCCACAAGAAGCAGACCGGTGGTACCGGTCAGTTCGCCAAGGTGCAGATCGCGATCGAGCCGATCGAGGGTGGCGACACCTCGTACGAGTTCGTGAACAAGGTGACCGGTGGCCGCATCCCGAAGGAGTACATCCCTTCGGTGGACGCCGGTGCTCAGGAGGCCATGCAGTTCGGCATCCTGGCCGGCTACGAGATGACGGGCGTCCGCGTCACGCTCATCGACGGTGGCTACCACGAGGTGGACTCCTCCGAGCTGGCGTTCAAGATCGCCGGTTCGCAGGCCTTCAAGGAGGCCGCGCGCAAGGCTTCGCCCGTCCTCATGGAGCCGATGATGTCCGTCGAGGTCACCACGCCCGAGGACTACATGGGCGAGGTCATCGGCGACATCAACTCCCGCCGTGGTCAGATTCAGGCCATGGAGGAGCGGATGGGTGCCCGCGTCGTGAAGGGGCTCGTGCCCCTGTCGGAGATGTTCGGCTACGTCGGAGACCTCCGCAGCAAGACGTCGGGTCGCGCGAGCTACTCGATGCAGTTCGACTCCTACGCCGAGGTTCCCCGGAACGTCGCCGAGGAGATCATCGCGAAGGCCAAGGGCGAGTAACGGACTCCGTTCAACGGACCGCGTTCTCACGCTTTAGGCTTGACCCCGGAGCCTGCATGGGGCATTCCGCCGTGAACCCGGTGGAATGCCCCCGGCACCCGGGCTTTCCAGCAAAGATCACCTGGCGCCGATGAGTAAGGCGTACAGAACCACTCCACAGGAGGACCCCAGTGGCGAAGGCGAAGTTCGAGCGGACTAAGCCGCACGTCAACATCGGCACCATCGGTCACATCGACCACGGTAAGACGACCCTCACGGCCGCCATTACCAAGGTGCTGCACGACGCGTACCCGGACCTGAACGAGGCCTCGGCCTTCGACATGATCGACAAGGCGCCCGAGGAGCGTCAGCGCGGTATCACGATCTCCATCGCGCACGTCGAGTACCAGACGGAGACGCGTCACTACGCCCACGTCGACTGCCCCGGTCACGCGGACTACATCAAGAACATGATCACGGGTGCGGCGCAGATGGACGGCGCCATCCTCGTGGTCGCGGCCACCGACGGCCCGATGCCGCAGACCAAGGAGCACGTGCTCCTGGCCCGCCAGGTCGGCGTTCCGTACATCGTCGTCGCCCTGAACAAGGCCGACATGGTGGACGACGAGGAGATCCTGGAGCTCGTCGAGCTCGAGGTGCGTGAGCTCCTCTCCGAGTACGAGTTCCCGGGCGACGACCTGCCGGTCGTCAAGGTCTCCGCTCTGAAGGCCCTCGAGGGCGACAAGGAGTGGGGCAACTCGGTCCTCGAGCTCATGAAGGCCGTGGACGAGGCCATCCCGGAGCCCGAGCGCGACGTCGACAAGCCGTTCCTGATGCCGATCGAGGACGTCTTCACCATCACCGGTCGCGGTACGGTCGTCACCGGCCGCATCGAGCGTGGTGTCCTCAAGGTCAACGAGACCGTCGACATCATCGGCATCAAGCAGGACAAGACCACCACCACGGTCACCGGCATCGAGATGTTCCGCAAGCTGCTCGACGAGGGCCAGGCCGGTGAGAACGTCGGTCTGCTCCTCCGTGGCATCAAGCGCGAGGACGTCGAGCGCGGCCAGGTCATCATCAAGCCGGGTTCGGTCACGCCGCACACCGAGTTCGAGGCCCAGGCCTACATCCTGTCGAAGGACGAGGGTGGCCGTCACACCCCCTTCTTCAACAACTACCGTCCGCAGTTCTACTTCCGTACGACGGACGTGACCGGCGTCGTGACCCTCCCCGAGGGCACCGAGATGGTCATGCCGGGTGACAACACCGAGATGAAGGTGGAGCTCATCCAGCCCGTCGCCATGGAAGAGGGCCTGAAGTTCGCCATCCGTGAGGGTGGCCGGACCGTGGGCGCCGGCCAGGTCACCAAGATCAACAAGTAAGCTCCGCTTGCTTGTCGGTCCACAGACCTGACATGGGTTGATGCCTGAAAGGGCCCGTACGACTTCGGTCGTACGGGCCCTTTCGCATGGGCCGGTGCCCGGCCGGCCGCCGGTCGCGTCGATCCCGCGCCCGGTCGCGTCAATCGTCCTGGCCCGGCCGTCACTCGATCGCAGCAATGAGTGGCATATGTCGGCGGTCGTTGCACCGCTCGGTCTACGTTCGGCGCATGGTCAGCTCATCCCATGAGGCGCTGCACCGGATCTTCCAGGAGGATCCGGCGCTCTTCGCCCGTGCCGTCAGGGGCCTCGGCATCACCTTCGCCGGCCCGCTCTCCGGGTCGCCCCTCCCCACCGACCTCACCGAGAACCGCCCCGTGGACCGGCGACTGGACACGTTGCTGCGCATGGAAGCGGAGGGCGGCGAGAGCTTCCTCCTCGCCGTGGAGTCGCAGGGGAAGCCGGACCCCGACAAGCCCGCGAGCTGGGCGTACTACCTGTCACACCTGCACGCCAAGTACGGCCTGCCGCCGGTCCTGCTCGTCGTCTGCGCCGACCGGCGCACCGCGTCCTGGGCGACCCGGCACGTCGACATCGGCCCGCCGCAGTGGCCCTCACTCACCGTGCGCCCCCTGGTCCTGGGGCCGGACAGTCTGCCCGTGATCGACAGCCCCGACGAGGCCGCGCGCGACATTCCGCTGACGGTGCTGTCCGCGGCTCTGCACCGCCGGGATCCGGACGCCGATGCCATACTGAAAGCGCTGGCGACGGCACTGAAAGTCCTGTCGGACGACGACGAGCACACCGCAAGCATCTTCATCGAGCTCACGGAACAAGGCCTCGGCAAGACGCCGGCCGCAGACCTCTGGAGGCACATCATGGCCGCCGACCTTTCGTTCTTCCAGTCGCAGACAGCGCAGAGCCTTCGGGCGGAGGGGCGTGCCGAGGGATGTGCCGAGGGGCGTGCTGAGGGGCGTGTCGAGGGGCGTGCTGAGGACATCCTGTTGCTGTTGGACGGTCGGGGGGTCGAGGTTTCGGAGGAGGAGCGGGCGCGCATTGTCGGGTGCGCTGATCTCGACACGTTGGGTGTCTGGTTCACGCGTGCGATCACGGCGGTGTCGGCGGCCGAGGTGTTGAGGCCGGACGGGGAGTGAGCGGGCGGGACGGCCCGGGTGCGTGGCGGTATGCCGGAGCCGGGTCACTCGCGGATGCCCGCCGGCTCCGCCGGACGACAGCGTAGCGCCAGGGCGGCGGGGACGACCGAGGCGAGTACCGCGAGGAACGCGCAGGCGGACACGACCGCGCCGATCGTCGCCCACGGCAGTGCGGGCGTGGGAGGCACCGAGAGCAGGCCCAGCGCCGCCCACATCCCGGCGAGGTCGAGCCCGGCGGCGACCAGCCCGAGCAGCGCGCCGACCGCGACCACCAGGAGCGCCTCGGCACCCACCAGTCGCAGTACCTGCCCGCCCGTGGCCCCGGCCAGCCGCAGTACCGCCAGGTCGCGGACCCGGTCGGAGGTGGCCATCACCATCGTGCTGACCAGCGAGATGCCGGTGTAGAGCAGGGCGATCCCGAGGACCAGGAGCAGGCCGAGCCGGGTCGGACGGTTGGTCTCCGGATACGTGGCGGCGACCCACTCGTCCTGGGTGAGCACCTGCCCGCCGGCCGGCCGCACCGCCTCGCGCAGCCCGGCGGCCACGGCCCCGCTGTCGGCACCGTCGGCGAGGGTGACGTCCACCCGGTCCACCGCGCTGCCGGGGGCGTTGGCCGGCGTGACGTAGACGCCGTTGTCGTCGGTGCCGGTGTGCATCACCGCGGCGATGCGCAGCGTCTTCTCCGTACCGTCCCCGAGCCACACCCGTACGCTCCGGCCGACGAAGTGCCGTTCCCACTCCTCGTTGACGATGATCGAGTCGTCGTCGAGGTCGGTCGCCCTCCCCGCCGCGAGCGGCAGCCGAGAGGTGGCGGCCAGGGCCCGGGGGCTGTCGACGGCGCGCGTGTCGGACCTGATGAGCGCCACGCCCTCCTCCAGGACGTACACCGCGCCCGACGAGCTCGGTGACACCTCGGCCGTCCCCGGCACGGCGCGCAGCCGCTGCACGGTCCGCAACCGCCCGGCGAGCTTCGACCACCTGATCGCCTCCGACTCCTTCGCCCACGGCGAGAACTGCGGCGGCTCCAAGTGGCGCACCACGGACCTGGGCCGCAAGGGCGTCGAGCTGGTCCAGGGCTGGGTCGACGGCTCCGTCAGGAACCAGGGCCTCGCCCTGTGGGCCGACTTCGACACCAGCGGCCCCTGGAAGCGGTTCGGCAGCGCCAACTCCGCCAACAAGCCGTACCTGACCGTCACCCACAGCGCGTGGGGCGCGAAGTACACCGTCGGTTCCCAGACCGCCCCGCTGACCGGCGGCCAGAGCGGCGAGGTGAACGTCAACGTCAAGAACCTCGGCGACTTCACCTGGGAGCCGCTCGGCTGGAACGAGGTCCGCCTCGGCGCCCGCGTGCGGAACTACAGCACCGGCGCGCTGATGGGGCAGGTGGCCTTCACCCGCCTCAACGAGCGCATCACCCCGGGCGACGACACCACGCTCAGCGCGCGGATACCCCCGCTGCCACCGGGCAAGTACAAGGTCAACTTCGAGCTGCAGCGGCTGCGGGACCAGAAGTGGTTCTCCAGTGAGGGCGTCCCGGCCACCACGGTGAACTTCACGTCCCAGGACGTCGGCCCGCGCATCACGGACGTGTACCCGAACCCGGGCGGACAGGTCGGCAGCCTCACACCCGCGCTGTTCACCGACTCGGAGAGCATCGACCACCACCCATCCGGGGCGGACATCGAGCACTACTTCGAGGTGTGCGCCGGCACCCCCGAGGCGCCCGTCGACTGTGCGAACTCCGGCTGGCTGACCCGGCGCACCTGGAACATGCCGGCCGGAAAGCTGACCTGGGGCAAGCAGTACCTCTGGCGGGTCAAGGCGCGGGAGAACGGCGAGTCGACCCCGCTCAGCCCCTTCTACACCTTCACCACCGCCGTCGAGCAGCCCGCGATCACCTCGCACCTGGGCGGTCAGGGCCCGGGCGGCTCGGGTCGCGAGATCGACCCAGGCATCGGCAACTACACCACCACCGACACCGACGCCGCGATCGCCACGGTCGGCCCCGGCCTGACCGTCACCCGCACCTACAACAGCCGTGACCCGCGCTCCGGCAACGCCTTCGGCGCCGGCTGGTCCACCCGCTACGACATGCGGATCGAACCGGACGGCGACGGCACCGGGAACGTGGTCGCCACCCTGCCCAGCGGCCGTCAGGTCCGCTTCGCCAAGAACCCCGACGGCGGCTACGCGCCCCCGTACGGCAGCTTCTCCACCCTCACCGCCGTCACCGGCGGCGGCTGGCAGCTCACCGACAAGGAACAGACGGCCTACGTCTTCGACGGCGACGGCCGGCTCACCCGGGCCACCGACTACCGCGGCCGCGCCCAGACCCTCGCGTACAACACGGCCGGCGACCTCACCACCGTCACCGCCACCGGCGGCCGCGCCCTGCACCTGACCTGGTCCGGCGGCCACGTCGCGACCGTCAGCACGGACCCGCCCACGTCCGGCGCCTCCCCGCTGACCTGGAAATACACCTACGACGGCGACCGGCTCACCCTGGTCTGCGGCCCCGAGGACGCCCTCGGCTCCTGCACGACGTACGAGTACGGTGACGGCTCCCACCACCGCACCGTCGTCCACGACGCCGGCCCGTTCTCCTACTGGCGGCTGGACGAGAAGGACGGCGCCACCGACGCCGCCGGCGACCTGCCGCTGAACCGGGAGGAGCACGCCGCCACCTACCGGGACGTCACGCTCGGCACCGCCGGCGCGCTCGCGGGCAGCCCCGACACGGCGGCCGGCTTCAACGGCTCCACGTCCTACGTGCAGCTGCCCGACCAGGTGATCTCCGACACCCCGTACCTGACCGCCGAGCTGTGGTTCCGCACCACCGGCAGCGGTGTCCTCCTCAGCTACCAGGACCACACCCTGGAGGAGGCCACCACCGGCAAGTACACCCCCGCGCTGTACGTCGGCACGGACGGCAAGCTGCGCGGCGAGTTCTGGAACGGCACCGACGCGCCCATCACCTCCGCCTCCCCGGTGGACGACGGCGCCTGGCACCACGCGGCGCTCACCGCCGCCGGCAACACCCAGACGCTGTACCTCGACGGGAAGAAGGCCGGCAGCCTCAGCGGCGAGATCACCCAGTACGACCAGCGCTTCGTCTACCTCGGTGCCGGCTACTGGGACAACTGGCCCGCCACCACCGGCACCGTCGGCCACTTCGCCGGTGACATCGACGAGGCCGCGGTCTACTCCCGCCCCCTCGGCGCCCGCACCGTCGCCGAGCACCACGCCGCAGCCGGAGTCGCCCAGCAGCTCACCAAGGTGACCCGGGCCGACGGCCGGGTGCACGCCGAGGTCGCCTACGACACCGTCCACGACCGGGTGTCGTCGTACACGGACGCCAACGGCGGCACCTACCGCCTCTCCGGCCTCACCGCCACCGGCACCGAGGACGCCCCCGCCACCGACGACCGGCCGGCCGTCGCGGGGACTCCCACCCTCACCGTCACGGTCACCGACCCCGACGAGCGGGAATCCAGCTACACCTACGACCCGCTGCAGGCCAACCGCCTGATCGCCCAGACCGACGCGCTCGGCCACACCGCGCGCTTCGCCTACGACACCGGCGGCTTCCTCGCGGCCACCACCGGACCCGACGGCTCGGTCACCCGGTTCGGCAACGACGAGCGCGGCAACCGGATCTCGCAGACGACGTGCCGGAAGACCGGCGACGACGACACCTGCCACACCTCGTACAACAGTTACTTCCACCAGGCGGACGACCCGCTCGACCCGCGCAACGACCAGCTCACCGCCGTACGCGACGCCCGCTCGGCGAGCGCGACCGACGACACCCACAAGACGTCCTACGGCTACAACGCCTTCGGCGACCGGACCTCCACCACCACCCCGGCCGGCACCGAGTCCTTCACCTTCACCGACGGCACCGAGGCCGCGGTGGGCGGTGGCACGGTCCCGGCGGGCCTGCTCGCCACCAGCACCGACGCCCGCGGCGCCGTCACCCGACGCCAGTACACGGCCGCCGGCGACCTGGCGAAGGCCACCGACCCCCGCGGGGCCGTCACCGCGTACACCTACGACGCGCTCGGCCGCGAGACCGGCAGCGAGGTGATCACCGACGCGCACCCCGACGGCGTCACCACGACCACCACGTACGACGGCGAGTCCCGCCCGCTGACGGTCACCGGCCCGGTCACCACCAACGAGGTGACCGGCACCGACCACCAGGCGCGCACCACGTACACGTACGACGACGGCGGACGCGTACTGACGACATCCGTCTTCGACCTCCTCGGCGGCGACGCCACCCGCACCACGCAGCGCACCTACGACACCCACGGCCGGCTCGCCACCCTCACCGGCCCCGAGGGCGGCGAGGAGACCTACACCTACGACGTCCACGGCCACCAGACCGGCCGCACCCTGCCGGGCGACCGGACGTTCCGGTACACGTACACGGCGCTGGGCTCCCTCGCCACGGTCACCCTGGCCGGCTTCACCGGCAACCCGAACACCCCCTCCGCCGCCCGCGACGTCGTGCTGGACTCCTACGCGTACGACCCGGCCGGCCGGCTGGCCGAGCACACCGACGCCATGGGCCGCACCACCCGCCACACCTACTACGACGACGGCCTGCCGGCGCGGCGGATCCGCACCGGCTTCCACGACCCGAACGGCACCACCCGCGACCTGGTACTGAGCGACCGCCGCTACGACGCCGCCGGCCACCTCGTCCGCGAGACCACCGGCAACGGCAAGGTCACCACCGCCTACGAGGTGGACGCCGCCGGCCGCACCACCGCCGCGGTCCTCGACCCGTCCGGCCTGGCCCGGCGCACCGCCTACACCTACGACGCGGGCGGCGACATCCGCACGGTGACCCGCACCGGCACGGGCGGTACCCGCGCCGAGAAGGTCACCTACGCACGCGACACCGCCGGCGACCTGACCCGGCGGACGGTGGAGAACGGCACCGCCGACCTGGTCACCACGTACGAGGTCGACGACCGCGGCCTGGTGGTCTCCACGACCGCCCCGCGCGGCAACGCCACCGGCGCCGACCCGGCCGCGTACACGACGGACCACACCTACGACGCGCTCGGCCGCCCGGTCGTCACGCGCGACGCCCCGGTCACCGCCGAGACCCGGCGGTCCGCGGCGGCGACCGTCCGCCCGACCACCACCGTCGGCTACAACGCCTTCGGCGAGACGGCCGAGGTCCGCGGCCCGAACGGCCACGTCACGCACACCGCCCACGACCGCGCGGGCCGCGCGACGAGCATCACCCTGCCCGCCTACACCCCGCCCGGCGCCACGTCCCCGCTGCCCGGCACGGTGACCCGCGCCTACGATGCGGCGGGCAACCTGGCGAGCGAGACCGACCCCCGGGGGAAGGTCACGACCTACACCTACGACCAGCTCGGCAACCTCGCCAAGGTGACGCTGCCGGCCCCCGAGGACGGCGCCGCCGCACCGGAGTCGACGTTCACCCACGACCTGCTGGGCGAGCGGCTGTCGGCCACCGGCCCGACCGGCGCCCGCACCGAGGCCACCTACGACGACCTCGGCCGCCAGGTCACCTCGACGGTGATCGAGCGCCGGCCGGCGCGGGGCGCGTTCACGACGACGCTGACCTACGACGACGCGGGCAACCTGCTCTCGTCGAAGAGCCCGACGGGCCTGACGACCACCAACTCCTACAACGCGGCGGGCGACCCGCTCACCACGACGGACACCGCGGGCGGCGTCACGGCCCGCACCTACGGCCCGACCGGCCTGCCCGCCACGGTGACGACCCCGCAGGGCCGTACCACGCACACCGCGTACGACCTGGCGGGCCGCGTCACCGGGGTCCGGGACGAGAACGGCGCGGGCACGGTGCTGCGCACCACGTCCTCCGCCTACGACGCGGCCGGCAACCCGGTCGCCGTCACGGACGCCCTCGGCCACACGGTCCACCGGACGTTCGACGCGCTGGGCCGCCTGACGAAGCTGCTGGAGCCGGTGGACGCCGACACGTCGATCACGACGACGTACGGCTACGACGCGGCGGGCAACCGCACCCGCCTGACGGACGGCCGCGCCCACACCACCTGGTACGACTTCACCGGCCGCGGTGCCCTGGAGACGGTGGTGGAACCCGCCACCGAGGCCCACCCGGACGCGGCCGACCGCACCTGGACGACGGTGTACGACGCGGCCGGCCTTCCGGTGAAGGAGCTCCAGCCGGGCGGCGTCACGGTCGAGCGCACCTTCGACGCGCTGGGCCGCCTCACCCGGTCCGCCGGCTCGGGCGCCGAGGCGGCCACGACCCCGGACACCTACGGCTACGACGCGGTGGGCAACCTCACGTCGGCGAGCGCGCCCGGCGGCACGAACACCTACACGTACGACGACCGCGGCAACCTGCTGACCGCCGACGGCCCGTCCGGTGCGGCGACCTTCGCCCACGACGAGGAGGGCCGCCTCACCGTCCGCACGGACGCGGCGGGGCGGGGCACCTTCGGCTACGACGGTGCGGGGCGCCTGAAGACGGCGGCCGACCCGTTGACGAAGACGACCCGGACGTACGGCTACGACGTGGCCTCCCGCCCGACGTCGGTGGCGTACGGCGGCACGGGCACGACGCGCGTGTTCGCCTACGACACCCTGGACCGCGTCACGTCCGACACCCTGAAGGCGCCGGGCGGTACGACGACGGCGTCCGTCGCCTACGACTACGACAAGGCGTCCCGTCTCACCGGGAAGACCACCACCGGCACGGCGGGCGAGGGCGCCCAGTCCTACGGCTACGACCGGTCGGGCCGGCTGACCGGCTGGACGGCGGCCGACGGCACGAAGACGGCGTACACCTGGGACGCGGCGGGCAACCGTACGAGCGCGGGCGGCGTGCCGGCGACGTACGACGCGCGCAACCGGCTGCTGGCGGCCGGGGACGTGACGTACACGTACTCGGCGCGCGGCACCCGTACCGGCAGCAGCGACGCGAGCGGCAGCCACGCGGCGGCGTTCGACGCGCTGGGCCGGATGGTCTCGGCGGACGGCACCGCGTACGGGTACGACGCGCTGGGCCGCCTGGTGCGGCAGGGCGACGAGTCGCTGACGTACGCCGACCAGTCCAACAACCCGGTCGCCACGGCCGCCGGCCCGGTCTTCCGCGACCCGTCCGGCGAGGCCCTGTCCACCGCCGGCCCGGACGGCACGAACGCGGCGGCTCTGCTGTCGGACGTGCACGGCGACGTCATCGGGGCCTTCACCGCCGGCACCGGCGCGGTGGCGGGCTCGACGGGCTACTCGCCCTTCGGCGAGGTGACGGCGGCCTCGGGCGGTGACACCGGCGCGCTGGGCTACCAGGGCGAGTACACCGACCCGGCCACCGGCCGGGTCAACATGCACGCCCGCTGGTACGACCCGGCGACCGGCGGCTTCTCCTCCCGTGACTCCTGGACCCTCGACCCGGCCCCCTCGGTCCGGGCCAACCGGTACACGTACGCGGGCGGCAGCCCCCTGCTCAACACCGACCCCAGCGGACACTGCTTCTGGAACGCCTGCGTCATGGAGGTGACCGCGGCCGTCGTGGTGTCCGTGGCCGTGGGCGCCGCGGCCAAGGCGGCGATCGACAACTGGGACAGCTCCAGCTGGAACTGGGACTGGAGCTGGAGCTGGGGCAGCGGTTCGTCCTCCTCCAGCAGCGGCTACAGCTCCGGCTGGTCGTCCTCGCTGTCGCAGTCGGGCAAGTCGGCTGCCGCCGCGCTCGCCGCCTACGCGGCCTCCCTCGCGGCGTCGGCCTCCTCCTCGGGTACCGACGTGTCGGCGGGCGGCTGCCGCAGCGGTTGCCGCGGGGGCGGCGGCAACCCGAACAACGGCGGCGGCAGGAACCCCTGGAACGGTCCCAAGGACCCGTGGTCCCCGCCCCGCGGCCCGAACGTTCCGCGGACGCCCCCGCCGCCCCCGCCGCCGCCGTGGCCCGCGCTCATCAAGGCGGCCCTGAGCAAGGCCGTACCGCGTCCCGTCGCGGACACGGGTGCCGACACCGAGCACCAGCAGTACGTCGACGATGCCTTCACCCGGGCGCAGAAGGACCTGAAGCTCACCCCCGAGCAGCTGCGCGGCTACTTCAAGTTCTTCCCCGACCAGGCGCAGCAGCCGGACGAGAGTTCCTCGCCCTCGTCGCAGCCGAACCCCTCGGCCGGAGGCGGTGGCGGCTCGTCCGAGAATCTCTGCGCACGGCCGAAGTCGGAGCGGTTCCACTACCAACCGCTGGTCAACGGCCGCCCACAGGGCGCGACGGCGCTGATCTGCCCGCAGGACCTGAAGAAGCCGAACCAGGGGCGCGACGACAACGGGAGCCCCTATGTCGCCGGCTTCCCGGACCCCAATCCGCAGGACGCCGACGGACTTTTCGCCTACAACCGAACCCATGTCGTGGCGGACCGGTTCGGCGGTGAGTGGCGGTCGGAGAACCTGTTCACCGGATACCGGCTGATGAACACCAGCGGCATGAAGCGATGCGAGAACCGAATAGCCAGCCAGTTGAAGGCGGGCAATCCGGTGCTCTACTCGGGTCAGCTGTCCTATCCGGATGATTCGACGCGGATGCCGGACTCGATTCACATGACGGCCATAACGAAGAAGGGGGTACTCTTCAACACCCCCGTGGCGAACCAACAGAGGAAGGGCCACTCGTGTTGAGCGGCATCGGCGATCTGGAGCGCGCTCTGCCGGAGCTGCGCGCGCAGCGTCCCGACCAGGCCAGGGAGATCGACTGGTCGGAGTACGCACGGGCGCTGGGCACCGACGTGCCGAGTGACTACAAGGAGCTGGGCGAGGCGTATCCGACTTTCTCCGTCGGAGGTTTCCTGATCGTCGGCACTCCCCGGCCGGGGCGGGAAGCCGCGTCCGCGGCGGCCAGGCTGGACGCGCTGGACGCGCTGGAGGATCTGGCCGAGGCCGACATGGCGAACGGCTATGTCCCGTACCCCCGGCCCGGCGGGCTGCTGCACTGCGCGGAGACGAGCTCGGGCGACATCTTCTACTGGCGCACCGGAGACTCGGACCCGGATTCCTGGCCCGTGGTGGTGAGCACCAGGAACGACGACTGGTGGGAGTACGACAAAGGGTTGGTTTCCCTCCTGGCGGGACTCGTTTCGGGTGACGTGCCCCCGTGGGGGCTGCCGGACCCGTTCCTCGGTGGCGACAGCACGGTGAGGCTTTCGTGACGACCACACCCCCGAACACCCCCGACGAGCGATCCGGCGACGAGTCCCGGATAACCGACGACCGACTGGATGCGTTCCTCCGGGAGGCCGCGGAAGGCGGTGGCGCGCCGGCGCCCAAGGAGCCGTCGGCCCGGGCACGGATGGTGACCGCACGGTTGCGGGAGCAGGACGGTACCCCGCAGGGCTGGCGTACCGGGCCCGCGTGGCAGGAGATGAACGGCACCCGCACTCGACGCCGCCGGGTCGGCGCGGTCACCCGCACCTGACCGACCTGACCGACCTGACCGACTGACCGACATGACGACGTGACCGGGCCCGGGTGCTCTCCCTCAGCGCACCCGGGCCCGTCCCCGTTGTCCCCGTGGACGCCCCCCCCGCGGGTCGTCCGGGGTCCGTCCCCCGCCCGTGCGGTGGTCAGCCGCTCACACGCGCTGCCACAGCGCGGGCACGTTCGGCGGCTGCCAGCCCTGCTGGGCCTGGTGGCCCTGGAGGCAGCGGTAGGTGGCGCCGCCGTACGTCACCGTGTCGCCCGGCTGGTAGACCGTGCCGACCGCCCAGGTGCCGCCCTCACCGGGCGGCGGGTCCTCGGGACCGCCGTCGTCGCCGGTCGTCTTCAGGGTGAGGCCGTAGTTCTGCAGCAGCGGGTTGATCGGCTGGAAGAACGTCGTACCGCCGCTGCGGCAGTCGCCCGAGCCGCCCGAGGTGACGCCCTGCGCCTGGCTGCCGGAGATGTACGAACCGCCCGAGTCGCCGGGCTCGGCGCACACCGTGGTGCGGGTGACGCCGCTGATGGTGCCCTCGGGGTAGGTGACGCTGGTGTTGTGCTGCTGGATGGTGCCGCAGTGCCAGCCGGTGGTGGAACCGGAGCGGCACACGGACGCGCCGACCGGGGCCTGGGTGGACCCGGTGACCTGGACGTTCTGACCGCCGGCGCCGCTGACGTACGGGGTCGCCGTCCAGCTGGAGTTGGTGGCCACCCACGCCATGTCACGGCCGGGGAAGATCGACCCCTGGAAGGTGCCCTGGGCCACCCGGTTGGCGCCGCTGGTGCTCGCCCCGGTCCGTCCGCAGTGACCGGCGGTGGCGAAGCCCTGCTGGGTGCCCTTGGTGACCGGGAAGCCGATCGAGCAGCGTCCGCTGTTGTTGATGTAGTACGCCTCGCCGCCCCGCAGGTCGTACAGCGGACGGGGCTTCTCGGTCGACTTCTCGACCCGGGCGAGCGCGGCGTCGACACGGGCGGCGTCGAGGAGGGCGCGGGCCGCGGACGGCCGTACGGCCTGCACGGTGACCGTGTTCGTCCGCACGTCGACGTACCGGACCGGCGCGTCGGTGGTGTCCAGGCCGGTGGCGGCCCGGTCCAGCCGGGACTTGGCCGCGTCCAGGTCGGCGAGCGAGTGCCGTACGACGCTGGCCTCGGCGCCCGCAGCCTCGATCGCCGCGACGTCGTCCGCGTCCGTCGTCGCCACGGTCAGCGTGCCGGACTCGGCGCCCCGCAGCCACGCACCGGCGAAGTCGCCGCCGAGCGCGGCGCGGAGCCGGGCCGCCGTGGCGCCCGCCTCGGCCTCGTTGACGAGGCGGCGCTCGGCCTGCTGCCGGTCGAGGCCGAGGTCGCGCTGCATGGCGTTGAGGAGGGCGGGCGGCGCGGCGTCGGTGCGGAGGGTCTCGGCCGCGGTGGGTGCGGAGTCGGCGGGAGCCGTCCCGGCGCTCGCGGAGCCGCTGAGCCCGGCCACGAGCAGGGCGGCCGTCGCGGCGACGGCGGCACCCATGGCTCTGGGGTGTCGGTATCGGTGGGGCATGGGGGCTTCTCCTCGGTCTCGGTGGGTCCCGGTGGGGAGGTGCCGAAACCGTAGGGAGGGACAACCGGCGGCCGTAAGACGTCGGCTGACCCTCTCCCCGGTGTTATGGAAGGCCCACGGTCGGTGACACGGGCGGCGGAAGCCCCGTGCGGGACCCGGCGTGCCCCGTCACGGAACCCGGTGCGCCGCCATCCACTCCGTGTAGCTGTCACTGCTCGCCGCCACCCCCGCGTGCGCCATGCGGGCCTGCGCCAGCACGGTCGCGGCGGTGTCCTGCCGTTGCGTCGCCCCGTGCCAGCCGAGGAGATGCCGCCAGGCCAGCGGGGTGCCGGTGAGCGGCCGGGTGACGATGCCGGGCGTGGTCGGGAAGGTCGCCCGGCACAGTCCGACCGCCCGCCCCACCTGGACCAGGTGGACCAGGGACGCGGTGTCCGTCTCGTACATACGGCGCGGGGTGAACCCGGCGCGGGCGCAGGACGCGGTGAAGCAGTCGCCGAAGCAGCCGTCACCGGGTACGCAGGCCCACTCCTCGCCCGCCAGCTCGGTCAGGTCCACCTCCGCCCGGTCGGCGAGCGGGTGGCCGGTGGGCATCATCACGAACACCGGGTCGACGGCGACCTCCCGCCAGACCAGCCCTTCGGCGCCGGGCGGGGAGGCGGACCCGCAGGTCCCGGCGAGCGCGAAGTCCAGTCGCCCCTCCACCAGCTGCTCGGCCAGCTCCCTCTCCGACCAGGACGTACAGGTCGTCATCCGGGCGTCCGGCGCCACGCCCACCAGCCGGTCGACCAAGGCCCCCAGCAAGGGTCCGTGGGTGCCGCCCAGCCGCAGGCGTTCCGTCGTGCGCGGCGCCCGCGCGAACCGGGTCGCCTCCTGCTGCAGCTCGGTCACCGCGGGCAGCACGATCCTGCTGCGCTCCAGCACCAGTTCACCCAGCGCGGTGGCCCGCACCCCGTGTCTGCCCCGCACGAACAGCGCGCCTCCCAGGGCCCTTTCGATCCGCTTGAGCTGTGCGCTCAGCGCGGGCTGTGCGAGGCCGAGCGCCGTCGCCGCCCTGGTGAGGCTGCCGGCGTCGGCGATGGCCCTGACCGTCTTGAGATGCCGCAACTCCAGCTCCATGAGGGGAGCTTGCGACGGGGGAGGGGCGGGGGCAAGAGGTTGGTCCGGACCTGTGACGGCAAATCCCGCGAAGCCCTCTTCACGGCTCGCCGTCCGCGTTGCTCTCGATCACCGCCCGCGCACGGCGCAGCAGGGCCTCGCGTACCGACTCCGGGGCGAGCACGCGCAGGGGTGCGTCCAGGCCCAGGACATACGTGGCGAGCCCTTCGGCGTCCGGGCCGCCGACGTCGACGATCGGGGCCGTCGGGGCGGTGGACGCCCACGAACGACGGGATCAGCCGCAGTGCCTGGTCCATGTCACCCCAGGGCATCCGGGTCTGCTCGGGACCGCCGCGTGGGCTCACTCCTCTTCGAAGATCTCTTCAGCCTTCAGCACCGTGACGGCGCGGGCGAGCCAGTGGCGCAGGACCTCGGGATCGTCGCAGCCCGTGACGCGCCCGCGGACATCGTCGGAGACGTCGAGTCCGCGCTGCTCCAGGACGAGCAGGACGTCCTCGGCCCGCCCCTGGACGCGGCCTTCGTCGCGGATCTCTTCGGAGATGTAGGACTTGTAGAACGAGAGGTCCACGGCCACCAGATTCCTCCAGAGATATCGGGCCGGGCGGTTTCCCAGGCCTTGAGCGGTGAATTCGACGAGGGGGTCTGCTACATCTTCGGGAACGTCAGAGAAGGCCACGAACAGAATCCGATGGGTTCCGGCAGGGTCGCCCACTCGGCCGTCGCGCGGTCCTGGCAGACCACGAGCAGCAGGGGCGGCAGCCGGTACTTCTGCGTAGGTACGCGAGGTAGTAGCCCCAGCTGGCCGGCTTCTCGGGGTCCTTCCTCTTCTGTGCCTCGACCGCGAGGAGAAAAGGGCCGTGCTCCTCCGTGTCGATCCGCAGCAGGGTGTCGATCCGACGGTCGACAGGCCTTGTCTCTGTGACGTCGTTGGGTAGCACGCTGACCGCGGTGGCCTGGGGAAACGGGATGCTGAGCGCTTCGGAGACGCGGGAGAAGAGCCCTGGGTGGTCCTGGAAGATGCGGTGCATCGCCTCGTGGGACGAGCTGACCATGGAACTCCTTGCTTCGGTTACGGGCGGGCCGCTGTGCGGCAGTCGCGGCAGCGGTCTTCGGGCTCAGGGGCGCGGAAGCCGCGGTCGCAGCCGTCGCAGTTGCGTACCTCGTAGCGGGGCGGTGGCGGACCGGCGGAGGGCCTGTACGGCGGCGGGGGCGGCAGCTGGGCGGTGAGGCGGTGGGCGAGCAGGGCGGCCGGGCGGCGCAGGGGGGCGTCCGGCAGGTCGGTGGTCAGGGCGTGGCGTACGGCGGTGGGGGCGATGTCCCGTTCCAGCCAGGCGGCGACGCCGGGGGCCAAGTGGGCGGTGTCCGTCGCGGAGAGGAGGAGGCGGGGGTCGTGTCGGCGCAGGGTGGTGAGGAGGTCGGTGGCCTGCTGGAGGAGGGCGGGGGCGGTGCAGCCGGGCTGCGGTACGGCGGGGAGGGCCTTGCGGGGGCGCGTTTCGTTGACGGTGTGGCGCGGGTGGGGAGGGGCTGCGTGCTCCGGTTGCTTCGGGGGCCGTCCCGCCGGGCGGGTGGGCCGGGGCGTCGGGCGGTCCGGGCAGCCGGTGTCGGCCGGCTCGCGGCGGGGCGTCTTCGGCTGGTTGCAGGAGACCGTGCGGGTGACGATGCGGCCGGTCTCGGTGCGGTGGCGCTCGCGGCGCAGGTAGCCGTACACCTCCAGCTCGCGCAGGGCGGCGGCGATGCGGGTGGGGCCCTCTTTGAAGCGGGCGGTGAGCGTCTTGATGTCGGCGCCCGCGCCGGTGGGCAGCGACTGGATGTGGCAGCTGAGGCCGATCGCCAGCAGTGACAGCTCCGGGTGCTGGGCCAGGTGGTTGCCGATCACCACGAAGCGAGTGGTGTGCCGGGTGTTCTCGTGGATGATGCCGCCGCCGTGGCGACGCGAACGGGTCGGATCGGCGGCAGGGGCTGACTGGGCGCGCGCGGGCGCGCTAGGGTTTTGGGTACCCATCGGGGAAGCCTCTTTCTTCCTAGGTGGTTAGGCCCTCGCAGTGGG
>NZ_BAABCQ010000084.1:0-31924 GCF_039539045.1 Streptomyces marokkonensis | reverse complement strand
TGAAATGATGCAAACCGGTACACGCAATCCTTCCGAAGGGTAACCGCCGCCCGCTCGCGATCCCGGTGACGCCCGGCCAACACCACGACAGTGTCTGCACACGCCCTCTGTTGGAGCGGACCCGTGTTCCCCGCCCAGGCCCCGGCCGGCCGTGCTGACTCGACCAAGTCATCGCAAACAAGGGTTACAGCTCCCGCGGCTCTCGCGCCTACCTGGGAGAACGCGGCATCGCCCACACCATCCCCGAGAAGACCGACCAGCGATGGAACCCGGCTGAGGCGCGGTGGCCCCGGCGGCCGACTGCCAGGGTTCGACCGGGAGACCGACCGGCGGCGCAACACGATCAAGCACTCAAGCAGTTCCTTCTTCCCTACGAGGGCCGTCCGCTGCGCGCCGGACCCTGACCGCGCCCTCGCTGAGTTCCTCCGCCGGCAGTTCTACGCCTCGCTAGGCTCCGGGTAGGCCAAGTCGAGAAGGCGTCCATCCTGACTGGCCGTGGAGCTCAGCCGGGCCATCCATGCCCGCCAGGAACTGCGCTTCGACCACACCCCGGGTCCGGGCGCCGCCTCCGGCGCTTCGCGCCGCGCAGAGCACCACTACCTGGTCACCTGGCGCCATCGCTGGTACCTCGTGGCCTTCGACCTCGACCGCGACGACTGGCGCACCTTCCGCGTCGACCGCATCCGGCCCCGCACACCCCCCGGCCCCCGCTTCACCACGCGCGAACTCCCCGGCCCCCGCTTCACCACGCGCGAACTCCCCGGCGGCGACGTCTCCACGTTCATCGCCAGCCGCTTCCGCGGCAACGACGGCATCACCACCGACTGGCCTTGCCGAGGCGACGTCATCCTCCCTCTCACGGCCGCCGACGTCACCCCCTTCGCCCAGGACGCCGTCGTCGAGGAACTTCGGCCCCCACCACTGCCGGCTCGCCCTCGGCTCCTGGTCCTGGACCGGACTCGCCTCCGCCCTCGGGCACTTCGACACCGACGTCACCATCGTCGGTCCACCGCAGACGGCCGCCGCCTTCGCCGACCTCGCCGCCCGATACACCCGCGCCGCGCGTTCGGAGGGCGGTCCGCCGCCGTGAGAAGCGCCCTCGCCGCGACCCTTGTCTTTCGCGAGAGGCCGTCGACGGAGTGCGACCGGTTGGCGCCCCTGTCGCACGGGCTCCGTGGGGACCGCTCAGTCGAGCTGTGCCTTCAGCCACCGCAGGACGTCTCGTGTGACCGGGTCGGTGATGTCCGCGAACTCGTCGTGCCGTTTCAGAAACTTCACGACGTAGGGGCAGACCGGGACGATGCGCATTCCGGCCGCGCGCACGTCGGTGAGTGCCTGCTGGACCAGCTGTGGGGCCAGCCCTTGGCCGGCGAACGCCTCATCGATCTCCGTATGGAAGAAGACCCGCTGCGCGCCCAGGTCGCGGTACGCGGTCAGACCGGCACGCTGGCCGTCGACCAGAATCTCGTACCGGTGATCGGCGTCCACACGCTCGACGACCGCAGGGGTGGAGGACTCGCTCATGGTGTGCCTTTCGCAAGGGGGGTCAGCGGGCCGGCGGGTTCCGGCGCGGTGTGATGACGGCGTGTGGCAGGGCCGGGGCGGGAAGACGGCCGCCTGGAAAGTCGTCGATGACGCCGAAGCGGTCGGAGGAGGCTTCCCAGTCCTCGCGGGCTTTCACGATGTCCTCGTGGCTGCGGCCGATGAAGTTCCACCACATGACGATCTCCTCTCCGAAAGGAGGTCCTCCGAGGAGGACGGTCCGGGCCGTGGCATCGGACTCGTTCACCATCGTCAGGGTGTCCACGCCGCGCGGGACGTAGCCGAGTTCGGCACGCCGCAGCACGGTGTCGATCAGGCGGACGTGCCCGCTGTCCACCAGGAGGCCGTGCTCGAAAGTCGCGTCCACTGCGAGAGTGATCGCCGCACGGGGTTCCATGACGATCTCGGCGCCGAGCAGCGGCGTGAACGCCCGGACCGGGGAGGTCCGGCCGGCGAGCGAGCCCAGAAAAACCCTGATCCCGGCCCCGTCGACCTGCGCGAGGTCGGGCACGTAGTGCTGGAAGTCGCGGGCGGTGTCACGGTGTTCTCCGGGAAGCGCGACCCACAACTGGACGCCGTGGAGGACGGTGGTGTGCGGGGTGGAGACCTCTGAGTGGGCGATGCCGTATCCGCCGGTCATGAGGTTCATCTCGCCGGGCCGGATCAGCGCATGGCTGCCGAGGGTGTCGCGATGTTCGACCTCTCCGCTGAACAGCCAGCTCACCGTCTGCAGACCGGTGTGCGGATGCGGGGGCAGGTCCATGCCACCCGACGCGGCGACATCGTGCGGACCGTAGTGATCGGCGAAGCACCAGGCGCCGATGAGCGTGCGCTCCCGCTGGGGCAGCGTCCGCCGCACGCGTATCGCGCGCGGACCGCCGAGGGGGACCTCTCGAGCCGACAGGACATCGACCCGGGGGGATCCGGTCGGCCGGTCGCGTTCGGCGATCTCTCCGCAGCGCAGAGCCGCGGCATCGGTTTCCGCGTTGCTCATCGGGAGCACCTCCTGGTCGTTTTGGTTGTCACATCAACTAGAATGCCACGGAGGCAGGCCGATGGCCACAGCACCCGGACACAGGCCACCGCACGACCCGAAGGAGCCCCGTCGTGAGCGACCACACCCACAACTCCCCGGCCCGAAGGGTCTTCATCGACAAACAGAGCCCCCAGGCCTTCCGCGCCTTGGCGCAGGTCTCGGAAGTGGTGCGAACGACAGCCTCCGAGGCCGGACTCGACCGCACCACCGTGGAACTGATCAACCTCCGCGTGTCCCAGCTCAACGGCTGCGCCTACTGCCTCGACGTGCACACCCGAGCGGCCCTGCGGGCCGGCGAATCACCGCAGCGACTCGGAGTCCTGAGCGCATGGCGGGACACCGGCCTGTTCACTCCCCCGGAGCGCGCCGTCCTCGCACTGGCCGAGGCCACCACCGATCCGGCGAACGCCTCGATGCAGACGTCCGCATACGAGGCCGCCCGACAGGTCCTCTCCGCGGACCAGATCTCGGCCGCGATCTGGGTGGCGGTCACCATCAACGCGTTCAATCGCGTGTCGATCATGAGCAAGCACCCTGTACCGCCGCGTGGCGACTGCTAGGGCCACTCTTTCGGATCGTGGCGGTCACCGGATGGCGCTCCCGGCTCCCGCGTCCGGGAAGTCCCCGAAGTGGTGCGCCGGTCGATTTCTGAGGGCCGAGCCCTGGCGGATCCGCCGGGCAGGCGAAGGTGAAATCCGGTGGCCACGCCTTCTCCGCAACGTCCCTGGGGTCGCCGGGATGACGCACAACACTGGTGCCCCGGCGACGATCACACCGGAGATGGCTGCTCAGATCCGCAGGTGGCGCTGCGACGAGGACTGTTCTGGCGCGCTGCGGCACGGGCCGCGTCCGTTCTGTGGGGCTCCCCAGGGGGCAGCAACCAGCTCTTCGGCGAAGACCTCTGTGCGGCCGCAGCGGAGCTGCTGGGTGAGAACCCCTGCCGGGAACCCTGGAACTGACGCTCGCCGGACGAGGGGGTGGCGACAGTGCGGGTCGCAGCCATTGGGTTGACGGCTGCGACCAGCACTCCCGCTTCGTGGCGGCAGCACGTCACAGGTCGCAGCCGGAGCACCGCACGGCCGGGGAGATGGGCTCGGCTCCCGGGCCCTGGGGTCACCCGCGGGAGGCGGGCACGGCCGCCTCACCGACCGCAGGGCCCCGCGTGGTCACAGTACGGTTGGAGACCGCTCTGACCGCAGCCGCACAGGATGACCCTGGTCTCGGCGCGTGCGCCGTGCGGCGTGTCCACGCTCAGCTGCCCGCGCACGGCCAGTTGCCCGGCGGCGCTTCGGGTGATCGTGGTGGGCTGTTCGGGGGTTTCCGTCCCACCCGGCACGAGTTCGTACTGGAGCGCGCCCGAGGGACAGCGCCGGACGATCTCCGCCAGGCGCTCGGCCGTGGTCCTGTCCGGCTGGATCCACGGTCGCTTCGTCGGGTCGAACACCTCAGGCAGCCCCTGGACGCATTCGGCGGCGTGGAGGCAGCGCCTCGCCTCGAAGGTCACCGTGATCGATTCCGTTTGATATGCCTTCTGTTCGGCTTCGCCGCTCATGCCCGCCTCCCGCTCCCGTCGTGCTCGGCTTGTCAGTCGGTGACCTTGCTGCGGGACTGGTACAGCAGGTCCTGGTACTCGGGGTGCCTGCTGATCCAGCCCGCGATGAAGGGACAGGTGGCCAGCACTCGCAGGTTCGCGGCGCGCGCCTCGTCGAGGGCCGTGCGGGCCAGCGCGGACCCGACTCCCGCGCCCTCGTACTCCGCCTCGACCTCGGTGTGCACGAACGCCACGAGTTCCGCCGTACGGATGTACTCCGCGACGCCCGCCACCTTGGACTCTCCATCAACACGGGCCTCGTAGCGCTTCGCCTCGGGCACGTCTCTCACTTCTACCGTCATGTGTCCTCCTCGTGCACCTGATACCGCCCGGCTCGGCAGGAACCCGTCAGCCAGGACATCAGCCTAGCCCTACGATGTTGACGCATCAACTGAAACCTCCGCGGGACGTCCGCGGTGCAGCGCGGGATGCCGGACTCCGGACCTGCGGGAAACACGGCTCACACCAGCACGTTCGGTAGATGAGCTCTCAACGATTTCGTAGACTGACCTCATGGACGCACAGCCGCGCTGGCTCGACCCGGAGCAGAAGGCCGCCTGGGACAGCTTCATCCGCATGCAGGAGAAGCTCATCGGACGGCTGTCCCGACGCGTCCAGGCCGACTCCGGGATGTCGGCGGCCGACTACATCGTGCTCGTCAGCCTCACCGAGAGAGGTAATGGCCGGATGCGCTTCCTGGATCTCGCCAAACTCGTGGAGTGGGAGAAGAGCCGGATGTCCCACCAGGTCACGCGGATGGCGAAACGCGGGCTCGTAGCGAGGGAGGAGTGTCCCGACGACGGACGCGGAGCGTTCATCGTGGCCACCCCGGCCGGCTACCGGGCGATCGAAGAGGCCGCACCCCTGCACGTCGAGCACGTCCGCCACCTGTTCATCGATGCCCTGACCACGAACCAGCTCAGGACACTCGGCCGAATCTCCCAGCGCGTCCTGGACCACATGGAGAAGCAGCCTGACTAGACCATGGCGTTGCCGTTGGCTGATTCTTCCGGAGAGACGATGTCCTGGACGACGTCCCAGTGCTCCACGATGCGTCCGTCGTCCAGCCGGAAGCCCTCCAGGTTCGGAACGACCTGGCGCAGGATGTCGAGCCCATTGGGCATCTGCGGGCTGTGCTGAATGTAGGGCTCGGCCCAGTATCGGTCTATCGCGGTGAGGTCCTTGTCGGCGAACAACTCCCGCATGGCGGTGACGACGATGTCGACGTTGCTTTGCGCCTGATCGTCCTGCGCTGTGGCGTACTGGGCCATGGTCAGGCCTCCTCGATCGTTCCGGTGAAGTGGTGGAGCTTGCCGTCGACGGTCACGTTCGAATACAGCATCCCGTTCTCGAAGTCCTCCAGGTGCGTCACCGTGGCCCCACTCGCCTCGGTCCAGGAGTTCAGGTAGACGCCTTCGCGGATCTCCCGCAGGTTCAGAGCCACCGTTTCGGCGTGACCGTCGGGGGCGAGACCCGCGCCGTGCACCACCACGAAGCTGCCCCGGGTCGGCGAGTCGAAGGCGAAGCGCACCTTCAGGTCGCCGAGGTCGAAGCGGTAGCTGCGGCCGGTCAGCTGCCTGGTCATGAGATGCCCTTCCGGCAGAGGAGCACATCTTCGATGGTGAGTTGAGTTCAACCTGCGGCCGGCCGGCACCCACGAATCACCGAACGCCCCGGCGACCGAGCTCCGCGGATCGGCGTACGCCCGGATTGCCAGCATCACACCGTGGTCACCGGCGCAGAGGCCAGCGAGGTTGAGGAGCGGGCCGACGCAGTTCTGCGGCGGGTCCGCATCCACGTCGAACCAGCCGCAGAGAACCCCGATCAGGTCAGGCCGGCGAGCACCTCGGCCATCGCACCGTAGCTCTCGCGGACCGCGTCCGACTTGCCCAGCCGGTGGCGTTCGAGTCGGATCGCGCCCAGGTGCCGGGCCTCGTAGACGCGCGCCCGCCACACCGCTGAGGGCGAGCGGTCCAGCGCCCCGTAGGGCTCCCAAAACGCGGTCCGCTCATCGTCCTTGGCCGTCGCCATGCGGATGGTCCAGTCAGCGGCCGGGTCGCCGAATAGGCAGCGATCGAAGTCCAGGACGCCCGTCACCTCCGGCTCGCATGCTGCCGAGTCCATCAGGGCGTTGACAGTCCACAAGTCGCCGGTCAGCAGCCTCGGCTCGGTGACCTCGTCCAGCACGGCGCGGTCGTGCGCGGCCGCCGCGGCGACCTTCCGCACGTCGGCCGCGTCCAGGCCGGCGTCGTCCAGGTCGGCGGCGATCTCCTCCAGCGACGTGATGACCGCCTCGCTCCACGTCCCGTACCCCGGGCCGTTGACGGGCCCGAAGTGCGGGCCCCGCACGTCTTGTACGCGGCGGGTGATGGCGCCCAGTTGCCGGAAGAACGTCGGCCACACGGTACGCGGGTATGTCCCCAGTTGCTCTGGAGCCGGGACGCCGTCCAGGTACGTCTGGATCATCCAGTCCCGGCCGATCACCTCGTGTGACCAGTCCACCGCGATCACCTGCGGCATCAGCGGCGCGATCACCGCCAGCCAGGGCACGGAGGCATATTCGTTGCGCATCAACTGCTACTCGGAACGGCACTGGCTGCCCGGCTCCGGTGCCACCCTTAGGATCACCGGCCTGTCCTGGCCGGCCAGCTCGACCTTGTACGTGCTGTTGTACATGCCCAGGCCCAGCTCGACGGCGGACAGAAGGCGGGACTCGGAACCGAAAGCCCGGTCGCACACCGCCTTGATCTCCTCGGGGGCCAGCGACTGCTGGAACGCTCCTGTGATGCGCTTGACCGGACGGAACTCCATGCGACTCCTTACTACTTACTACGGCGCTCAAGCTCGGTGCCTTGGCGTGACTGGGGCCAGCCAGTCTCCTCCGCCACTCATCGCGCCCGGCTGGGTCCCGTGCAGGCCTATCAGCCGCTTCACGCCCTCGGCAGACACGACCTCGGCCAGCTGGGAACGTCACCCGGTGGCTTCCCAGGGCCGTGCTCCGTCGGGGTGCGCGAGTCGGTCGTGCTCCGATCGGGCGGCCTCGAGCAGGCGGCGCCAGGACGTGACCAGAGGACGCCGTCGCAGGAGGGCCCGCCGATCGCGCTCGGTCATCCCACCCCAGATTCCATGCTCGATCCGGTGGTCGAGGGCGTAGGCAAGGCACTCGGTGCGCACCGGGCAGCCGGTGCAGAGGGCCTTGGCCCGGTTCTGAGCCGCTCCGTCGACGAACAGCTCGTCCGGATCAGCGGTGCGGCAGGCCGCTCCCTCACCCCAGATCTCCCGGTCTTCCCCGATCACGTCTATGCCGTCCTCTCCCCGGTCCGGCCACCCGCCCTCCCCTGAGCAGGCGCAGTCCGCAAACGGTACGGCACGCCCACGGAGCGTGCGAGATCACCGACTGACGGCAATCCCCTCGGGTGACGGGGACTTGACGGCGGTCTTGGTGGTACTTGGTGTCTCAGCCGGTGGTCGAGCAGCCGGTGTTGCCGTGAAGGGCCCGCCAGATCCCGGGCGTCCTCAACGCCGAGCCGGTCTGACGTGGCGTCCCATCGTGCTGAGGCGTCCACTGGCTACCGGCGCAGGCGCGAGAGCAGGCCGGGCCGCCCGGACGCCTTCGGATCGGCATCCGGCGCGGCGATCTCGGGAGGCTGCCACCGTGGAGGCCCCGTCCGCCCCCCGCTCCCCTGCCGAGGCGTCTGCCGCGACAACCGCTGCGGCCACCACCGAGGCGGGCGGTTCGCCGACGAGGGAATCGGGTGAGTCACCGGCGGCGGAGTCGGGCGAGACCACGGCCGAGTCGTCCGCGAGTGAGAAGCGCACGGCCGTCGCGGTGGCCACCGCACCGGCGGTCCCGGCCAAGGCCGCCGGCGGCGTCGACAGCGGGCGTCCCCGCAAACCCGTCCTGGTCGTGGCCGGGATCCTCGGGGCCGCCCTGATAACCGTTCCGCTGCTGCTGGCAGGTGACACGGACGACGGCGAACGGCCCAAGAGCACACGGGAGTTGGCCGCCGGGAAGTCGGACACCGTCCTGGACCCGGGGTCGGCCGGCGCCGCCCTGGACGACTACGTCGTGGAGAAGCCCACCCCGACGGCGACCGAGAAGAAGCCGGAGCCGAGCCGGCCGGTCAAGGCGGTCGCTCCGCCGCCGGCGCCGAAGCCCGAGCCTCCGACGCGGGCCCCGAGCCGAAGCCCGCGACGAGCGCCCCGGCCAAGAAGGCCGCGCCCAAGCCGAAGGCCGAGCCGACCCCCGAGCCCGACTGGACCGCCTCGACGGTGCACGCCGTCAGCACGCTGGAGGTCAGCCAGGCCTGGACCACCAACCGCATCCGCAGGGTGACGCAGCCCGACGGCAACCTCGTCGTCTACAACGAGAAGAACAAGGCGACGTGGGCGTCGATGACCTTCGGCGAGAACCACCGGGCCATCTTCCAGGCCGACGGCAACCTCGTCATCCACAACGGCGACGACCGCCCGATCTGGGCCACCGACACCTGGGGCAACGAGGGAGCCCGGCTGGTCCTGCGCGAGGACGGCAAGGTGGTCATCGCCCGCTCCGGCAACGTCCTCTGGTCGACCTGACCTGCCGTTCCTCTCCTGGGCGGCCCGTGTGGCGCTACGTGCCGGGGGTCGACTCGGATCGCGGGACGGGCGCAGGGGTGCGCTTGCGGCGCGACGTCCGCGGGGCCAGGACCTTCAGCGCGATCGCCGGGCGGAACAGTGCGGCAGGGGAGGACACCATGTTGACCACCCGCACGAAGGCCGTCCAGACCCGGGCATCGCCGACCGCCACGTGGAAGAGACGTGTGTTGTACCAGTGGGCGAAGCGCGCCCCGAGTGGCCGGCCGTGCGGGTTCCACCTATTGCGCTCGACGGCGAGCAGGACCCCGGCCCGGGGCACACTGGGCGCGAAGAGCATCTGGTAGGCGATGTGGAAGTCAGGATGCCCGGGGTGGTCCTCGTCGAGGCGATCGAAGACCATCGACGTGTACGTGACCTTCGCCTCACCGTGCGCTTCGGGGGCACGGTGACGCCCATCGCGCCCAGCCACCGGGGCAGGGAGCTGGACCGCCCGGAGGCGTCCACGACCAGATCGGCGGCGATCCCGACCGTCTCCGCATCCTGTGTCCGGCACGTCACCCCGCTCACCCGGCCCGCGGGGCTCCCGGTCAGGCCCGTGCACCGGGTGGACGACAGCAGGGTGACGCCGGGCAGTGCGAGCACCCTGCGGCGCAGCCGACGTTCCAGTTCGTCGCGGGTGAACGTCTGGATCCGGACACCGGTGCGGTCGCGGGGCGCGAACCCGACAGTCAGCAGGAAGTCGATGCCCTCCCCGTAGTCGAAGACCGGCGCCCCCGCCCGCCTCAACTCCTCGCGCAGTCCCGGAAACAGCCGCTCCAGGATCTCCCCGCCCTGGCCAGCATCGCGTGGGCGTGGTGACCCTGCGGTGCGCCCGGATGCACTCCCGTCTCCCCGTCCATGGCGTCCCGTTCGACGAGAACGACCTCGTCGAAGAAGTCGGCCAGCACACGCGCGGTCACCAGACCGGCGTAGCTGCCACCGATGACAACGGCCTTGCCCCAAGGGCTTTTCGCTCCCATACCGCCTCCCCTGCGCGACCCGGCTCCGGCTCGCGCGGCACACCAAGTCAACGGCACCGCTGCCCGCTGTGGAACCAGGCTCGGGGAGCACTCGGGGAGCGCACCGCAGCAAGGCAGGGCCGGACGGGAGCACTGACGCTCCGACCCGGTCCACCGTGCGACTGACGCGGCCGAGTCACGGTGGCCGCGCCGGGTGGCCGTCCGGCGCACGGTCCTGCGCGCCGCGCTCAGATGTCGCCGGGTTCCGGAGCGGTGAAGCCGGGTTCCGGAGCGGTGAACGCGCCGGTGGACGCCGCGAGGGCTGCGGTCCTGGCCGCCATCGCGGCCAGTCCGGGTTCGGCGGGCAGGCGCATCAGGGCCAGGCGGTGGTAGAGCGGCGCGGTGGCGCAGATCAGCAGGGGTCGCGCGAGCGTGCCGGGCGGCACTTCGCCGCGCTCGACGGCTCGCCCCACGATCGGCTCGCAGCGGGCGTACCGGTCCTCCCAGAAGCGGCCGAGGGCACGGGCCGCGTCCTCGGAACGGAAGGACGCCGCGATGAGCGCCATGGTGGCGGGCGGCCGCTCCGTCAGCGCCGCCAGGATCTGGTCGTTCAGGGCCAGCAGGTCACCGAGGAGCGAGCCCGTGTCCGCGGGCTGCCACGCGTCGTCGCCCGCGGTGTCAAACACGTCCGCGAGCAGACCCCCGACGTCCCGCCAGCGCCGGTACACGGTGGTGCGGTGGACGCCCGCGCGGGTCGCGACGGCGTCCACGCTCAGCGCGTCGTAGCCGTGCTCGACCAGCTCCGCGCGGACCGCGTCGAGCACCTGCCGGCGGATGCGGCCGGTGCGGCCGCCCGGGCGTGACACGACCGGAGATCCGGTTGCTCTGCGGAACGACGTCATGCCACCATGTTAATGCAACTGTTCTCGCACTAGTGAGGCCGCCGATGCTCTTCCGAAGCGTTCACCCGATCTCCCAGCCGATCCCGGCCGCCTCGTTCCCGAATGCTTCGGAGTACTCGTATGCCTACACAGATCACCGTTTCGGACGTCACCAAGTCCTTTGACGGACGCCTCGTCCTCGACGACGTCTCCTGCACGTTCGCCGTGGGCGAGCGCACCGGCATCGTCGGTGAGAACGGTTCGGGCAAGACCACACTGCTGCGCCTGCTCGCCGGTCGTGACCGGCCCGACCAAGGCGAGGTCGTCGTCCACGCCGAGGGCAGCGTCGGCTACCTCGCACAGGACGAGCAGCTGCTTCCCGGTGCCACCGTCCAGGAGATCGTCGACCGGGCCCTGAGCGACCTGCGGGCGATCGAGCGGCGGATGCGCGCCCTCGAGGCGGCCATGGCCACGGGCGACGAGTCGGGGATGGGCGAGTACGGCGAACTGGCGACACAGTACGAGCTGCGCGGCGCCTACGACGCCGATGCCCGCGTCGACCGCACCCTGCACGGCCTGGGCCTGGAATGGCTCGACCGGGACCGCACGGTCAGCAGCCTCTCCGGTGGTGAGCAGGTCCGTCTGCGCCTTGCGGCCCTGCTGGTGGCCTCCTCCGAGGTGCTGCTGCTGGACGAGCCGACCAACCACCTCGACGACAACGCCCTGGGCTGGCTGGAGGACCACCTCCGCAGCCGTCGCGGCACGACGGTCGCGGTCTCCCACGACCGGGACTTCCTCGAGCGCGTGGCCACCGGCCTGGTGGAGGTGGACGGCGACCGGCACGGCGTCGTCCGGTACGGCAACGGCTATGCCGGCTACCTCGCCGAGAAGGCGGCGGCCCGGCAGCGATGGGCCCAGGCGCACCAGCGGTGGCAGGCCGACGTGGACCACTACCGGGAGTCCGCCGCGACCACGGCCCGCCGGGTCGCCCCCGGCCGCGCCATCAAGGACGGCAACAAGATGGCCTACGACCGTGCGGCGGGGCGCGTTCAGCAGTCGCTCGCCAGCCGGGTGCGGCAGGCCGAGGAACGTCTGCGGCGCCTGCTGGCGGACCCGGTCGCACCGCCGCCCGAGCCGTTGCACTTCGCCCCCGTGCTGCGCTCCGGTGCGCTGGGGGGCGTCATGCTCCAGGCCGAGGAGGTCGCGGTCCCCGGCCGGCTCGCTCCCGCCGGCCTCCAGGTGTCGGCGGGCGAACGGCTGCTGATCACCGGGCCGAACGGAAGCGGTAAGAGCACTCTGCTCCAGGTGCTGGCCGGGGAACTGGCGCCGAGCGAGGGCCGTGTCGTGTGCCGGGGCCGGATCGGCCATCTTCCGCAGGAGCCGCGTCCGGGCCGGCCGGGTGACACGCTGCTCGCCGCCTTCGCCCGCGGCTGCCCGGGAGACCCCGACGAGCATGCGGAACGGCTGCTCGCCCTGGGCCTGTTCGACGGCGAGCAGCTCACGGTACCGGTGGACCGTCTGTCCACGGGGCAGCGTCAGCGGCTCGCCCTGGCCCGGCTGCTCAGCCGGACCTGGGACGTCCTGCTGCTCGACGAACCCACCAACCACCTCTCCCCCGCCCTCGTCGAGGAGTTGGAGGCCGCACTGCTCGCCTACGACGGCACCCTCGTCGTCGTCAGCCACGACCGGCGGTTGCGCCGGCGCTGGCAGGGTGCGCGGATGTCGCTCGACCCGGCGTCGCTGGCCACCGCCGCAAGGAGCTGACGGCGCGCACCGCCCGGCCCTCCCCGGGGAGACGGAGCGGTGCCCACCGACTCCCGTTCCGGTGCGGCACGCCGCCCCCGGCACCGCCTCGCGGTGCCGGGGGCGGCGGCGGTTCAGAGCCGGTCGGCCTCCACCGGGACCACCGGTGTGCTGTCCCTGCTGACGAGGAACGACGGCCTCACCGGGTGCTCCGGGGTGTTGGTGACGCGGTTGTAGGTGATGAGCAGGAGGCAACGGCGCTGTGCGGAGAGGTTGTTGGAGGAGGAATGGATGATGCAGGGGTGGAACGCCACGGCGGTGCCGGCCGGTCCGGTGAGGCGCCGCACCCCGAAGGTGCCCGCCAGCCGGCCGGCGACGTCGTCCGGTACGACGTACTCCAGCTTGGTCGAGACGTGGTGGCGCCAGTCGTGGCTGCGCTCGCCTCCCCGCCGGGCGGGGTCCTCGACGATCCCGGCGTGCTGACTGCCTGGGATGACCTCGAGCGGACCGTTCTCGTCGGTGACGTCGTCCAGGAAGATGGCGATGTTCACCGCGTCGGGGGAGCCCATCCCGTCCTCGTGGCGCCAGAAGGCGAAGTCCTGGTGCCACGGCCAGGCGGCACCCTCGTGGGCCTGCTTCATGTTGACCTTGAACTGGTAGACGTACACGGGGCCGCCGAGGAGCTGTTCGGCGAGGCCGACGAGGGCGGGCAGGCGGACCAGTCGGGCGCAGACCTCGTCGAAGTCGTGGCAGCCGTGCAGGGCCCGTACGGCTGACGTCCCCTCTTCGAGGACCACTTCGGGGCGCTGCTCGCGGCTGATCCCCTCGACTCGGTGACGGAGTTTCCTGACGTCCGGATCGCTGAGCGTGTGGGGCAGGGGCAGCCATCCGTCGCGGCCGTAACGCACCTTCGCATCGAGCAGGGGCGCGGACACAGACATGGTGGGGCCTTTCCTCGGGGAAACGGGGTTCGGGCCGTTCGGGCCGCCGGGCCGAAGCCGGCGGACCGGCCCGGCGGCACGTGGGCGCGTTCGGAGCGGATGCCGCACTGCGCGAGCTGCGCGCGCTGCCCTGTGCGTCACGTGGCGACCGTTGCCGGCGTTCGTCACGTGGCGACCGTGGCCGGCGCGGCTGCATTCCGGCCACCGGATGCGCAGGAATCGGACAGGTCCGACGGTGATGCGGGGATCTCCGTGGAGCATCCTCCGCGCCGGGTTCTTCACCATCACCGTAGAAGGGGGCCGCTCCCTCTCACAACCGGTGTGCCCCACCCTCGCTCCAGACCGGCTCAAGGAGGGCCGGGCGAACGGGGCCCGGCGCGTCAGCGGGAGCCGGTTTCTGGTACGGGCAAGGCCGCGCCGCTCGGGCCGCCCGCCGGGGACGGGCGGCCCGAGCGGCGGTCGCGGGTCAGAAGGGCTGTGCGTAGTCGGCGAGTTCCGCCGCGAGCCGTGCGTCCACGTTCGCCCGGACGCGCGTGCCGTTCTCGTCGTGGTCCTCCACGAGGATCTCGCCCTCCTCGTGGACGCGGGAGACCAGGTGGCCCTCGGTGTAGGGGATGAGCACCTCCACCTCGACGTCCGGCTGCGGAAGGGCCTCCTCGACGCGGGCCAGCAGGGCGTCGCAGCCCTCCCCGGTGCGCGCCGAGACCGCGACCGAGCCCGGCTCGCCCTCCAGGAGCCGGTTCAGCACCTCGGAGGGTGCCGCGTCGGCCTTGTTGACGACCACGATCTCCCGGACGCCCGCCCCTCCGATCTCCCCGATCACGGTGCGGACCGCTTCGATCTGCGCCTCGGGGTCGGGGTGCGTACCGTCCACGACGTGCAGGATGAGGTCCGCGTCGGCGACCTCCTCCAGGGTGGACCGGAAGGCGTCCACGAGCTGGTGCGGAAGATGGCGTACGAAGCCCACGGTGTCGGCGAGGGTGTAGGTCCGGCCGCTGCTGGTCTGGGTGCGGCGCACGGTGGGGTCCAGCGTGGCGAACAGCGCGTTCTTGACGTGCACGTCGGCGCCGGTGAGGCGGTTCAGCAGCGAGGACTTCCCGGCGTTGGTGTAGCCGGCCAGCGCGACCGAGGGCACCTTGTTGCGCCTGCGCTCCGACCGTTTGACGTCGCGCCCGGTCTTCATCTCGTCCAGTTCGCGGCGGAGTTTGGAGATCTTCTCCCGCAGCCGCCGGCGGTCCGTCTCGATCTTCGTCTCACCGGGGCCGCGGGTGGCCACGCCCCCGCCCGCTCCTCCTCCGCCGCCCATCTGCCGGGACAGCGACTGCCCCCAGCCGCGCAACCGGGGCAGCATGTACTGCATCTGTGCCAGCTCGACCTGTGCCTTGCCCTCCTTGGAGGCGGCGCGCTGGGCGAAGATGTCCAGGATCAGGGCGGTCCGGTCGACGATCTTCGCCTTGACGACCTCCTCCAGGCGGACGAGCTGGGCCGGGCTCAGCTCGCCGTCGCAGACCACGGTGTCCGCCGACCACTCCTCGGCCAGGTCACGCAGGAGCCGGGCCTTCCCGGAGCCGATGAAGGTGGCCGGGTCGGGCCTGTCGCGCCGCTGGATGACACCGTCGAGCACCAGGCCGCCCGCCGCCTCCACGAGGGCCGCCAGCTCGGCCATGGAACTCTCGGCCTCGGCGAGCGTGCCGGACGTCCAGGCACCCACGAGGACGACGCGCTCGGGCCCCGCCGGCCCCTGCTCCCCGACGGCGACCCCCTCCCCCGGCTGCGAGGACAGGCCCCGCACATGGCGCAGCCCGGCGTCCTGGGACGCGTCGAAGGAGCCGAGCGCATCGGCGAGGCCGAAGGGGCGTTCGGGAGAGGTCATGCGGTTCCTTCCGGGAGGGCGGCCCCGGCTCCGGGCCGAGGCCAGACGGACGTGACCTTCGAGCGTGACAGATCACACTCGAGACGCACTCGACAGTGACTCAAGGACGCGCGGCCCCGTATTCCGACGGGCAGCTCCGTGGCCTCTTCAAACCCTTCTCCAGGATTCCTCAGGTCGTTCTCGAGCGATTCCCGACCGGCCACCGAGGGCCGCTCAGCCGCTCCTCAGGCGGCGTTGACATCGGAGGTGGGACTGCGTTTACTCGGCCGAGGGAAGCCACTGGACCACGGTTGGAATTCCCTCGGGAAGGCCAGTTCGAGATACCTCACGAAGACCGCTCGAATACCGTTCTCGTATCTCTTGGAGAAGGCTGTGAAGTTCAAAGTCCTGGGTCCCACCGAGTTGTACGACAACGTTCACCAGCACCGTGTACCGCTCCACAGTCACAAGCAGCGCACCCTCCTCGGTGCGCTGATCGTGAAGTACGGATCGATCGTCTCCACCGAGCAACTCGGGGAGGAGGTCTGGGGTGAGCTCACCCCCAGGTCGGCCAACGCGCTCCAGGCGCAGGTCTACCGACTGCGCCGGTTGATGGACCGGGTCGACCAGGAGGGCGGCCAGCCGCCGCAGCGCCTGATCACCCGCGACTCCGGCTACGGCCTGCGCGCCGACCCCGAGCAGGTAGACAGCGAGTTGTTCATGCAGACCGTGGTCCGGGCGCGCAGGTGCGCCGAAAAGGCCCCGGTGCTCGCCGAGAAGACCCTGCGCAGCGCGCTGCGGCTGTGGCGCGGGACCGCGCTCCAGGGCAGTCGCGGCCCCATCTGCGCCGCCGGAGCGACGATGCTGGAGGAGTCCCGGTTCAGCGCGCTGGAGTTGCTCTACGACGTGTCACTGCGCGCCCGGATGCATCAGAACATCATCGCGGAGCTGGAGGAGCTGACCATCAGCCATCCGCTGCGGGAACGTTTCTACGACCAGCTCATGGTGGCGCTGTACCGTTCCGGCCACCAGGCGCAGGCCCTCGGGGTGTACGAACGGGCCCGTCGGCACCTCGCGGACGCCCTGGGCATCAATCCGGTGCCGGCGCTCAGCAAGCGCATGCAGCAGATCCTGTCGCACGCCCCCGAGCTGCTCGCCCCGCAGGCGGCCACCGCCACCGAGGGCAGCGGGCCGCAGCGGGTCGCCCTGCGGTCCGCGCCGCGGTCACCGGCTCCTGCGGCGTCCCCCGCTCCCCCGGTCCGGCGGCAGCCCACCGCACCGCCCCAGCGGCCCGTGCGGGCGCCGGGCGGGACGCCTGCGGCCGGCCAGAGCGGAGCGGGCGGTCAGTCCGATCCGGCGGTGCTCGGCGCGGAGGTGCGCCAGCTGCGGTCCCTGGTACAGAAGCTCATGACCCAGCAGCAGGCCCTGGTGTCGACGGTCGGCCACCTGTCGGACCAGTTGGGAGAGGCGCTCAAGGCCGCGGAGCCCCCGTCGCCGGCGACCGCGGCCATCCGGTCGCAGCGCCGGGCCGTGGTACTGCAGCACGACTGACGGCCGTGGGCCCCGCTGCCGAAGGGACGGCAGGGACCGCAGGGACGGCACGGCCGGCCCCGGCACTGCCACGGAGCCCCCGGAGGCCGGGAGGCCCGGGGACCGGAGTGCGGGGGTGGGGTGCCGGCGGCCCTCCGCGGCTCGGTGTCGCTCACGGAAGGCCGCCTCACGGCCCTGCCCTGTTCGCCCGTCGGGCTAGGCCGTGTTTTGAAAGTGGTGCACGATGGGGTCGACCGCGAACCGATCGAGAGAAGCATCGTGGTTGACCCCCGTGCTCAAGCACGCCCTGCGCCATCTCCGCTCTGTGAAGTCGCAGCAGCCGTCCGATGCGGACTCCGTCGAGTTCGCTGACTGGCGGGATAGGTGGCAGATCGTGGAGTCGACATTGACCTCCCAGGTGATCAGCCCTGCCGCGTCCGCCCGGGCCTGCAGCCTGGTCAGCAGGTCGGACCAGGTGCCGTCGCGCTGCCATCGGCGGAAGAGTCCGTAGACCGTCTGCCACGGTCCGTACTCCCGCGGCAGATCCCTCCGGGGAGCACCCGTCCGCACCCGCCAGCGGATCCCATCGATCAGCTTCCGGCGGCCCACCGACGGCCTGCCCAACACCGCGACCGGCAACAATGGTTCCAGCACCGACCACTGCTCATCAGAAAGATCCCCTCGCCCCACACCGAAATCATCACGATGCGGGGCGGAGAGCGGAGCCGACTTTCAAAAGACGGCCTAGACGGGGCGGTCGTCCGCGGTGGCGTCCGCCTGGTCGGGCGCGGCGGCGTCGGCCTCCTGCGCCGCGGCACGGGCGCGCTCGGCGCGGTCGGCGCGCAGCAGCAGCGCGCCGGCGAGCCAGCCGCCGAGGAGGACCGCCGCGGCACCGATGAGCTGACTGTTCGTCAGGGAGTCGGCGAAGGAGTCCCGCACCTGGCCGAGGAGCCCGCTGTCGTCGCCCGCGGCGGACACCGCCGCGGGGAAGGACTGTGCGGCCGCTCCGCCGAGCCCGTCGGGCAGGTGCTGCGAGAAGGAGGCGACCAGGACCGCGCCCAGGACGCCGACGCCGAGGCCGCTGCCCAGCTCCTGGAGGGTGTTGTTGACCCCCGACCCGGTGCTGGCGCGCTCGGGCGGGATGGAACTCATCAACGCGTTGGCGACCAGCGGTCCGGAGATGCCCGCGCCTCCGCCGAGGAGCAGCAGCCCGGCCGCCAGCACCAGGTACCCGTCGTCGGGGGCCAGTGCGACGGTGAGCAGACCGGTCGCGGAGCAGGTCACGCCGAGCGCCACGCCCTTGCCGATGCCCAGCGTCTTCACCACCCGGGGGCTGATCAGGACGCTGCTGATCAGGACGCCCACGGCCATCGGGGTGAGCTGGGCGCCCGCCTCCAGCGGCGCGTAGCCGCGCAGGAACTGCAGGTCCTGGGTGAGCAGGAACAGCGAACCGGCCATGCCGAAGGCGCTGAGGATGCCGCCGAAGACGGCCCCGCGGAACCGGGGGTTCTTGAACATGGTCATGTCCAGCATCGGGTCCGGCGCCCGCAGCTCCCAGCGCACGAAGACCGTCGCGCCGGCCAGTCCGAGCAGACCGGCCCCGAGGGTCTCGGGGTCGAGCCAGCCCTGGCCGGGGACGGAGATGACCGCCCACACCAGCGCGACCACCGACACGGTGCACAGCAGGGCCCCGACCAGGTCGGGGCGCGCGTTGACCGGGTCCTTGGACTCGCGCAGCAGCGCGCCCATGGCGATCAGGCCGACCACTGCGACCGGCACGTTGATCAGGAAGGTGACGCCCCACCAGAAGTGGTCGAGGAGGAACCCGCCGAGCACGGGTCCGAGGGCCATTCCCACGGAGGAGACGGCCGCCCAGATACCGATGGCCTTCGGGCGCTCCTCGTTGTCGAAGGTGCGCACCAGTACGGCCAGGGTGCCGGGCATCAGGAAGGCCGCGCCGACGCCCATGAGGGCGCGGGCGCCGATCAGCACTTCCGGCGAGCCGGCGAACGCGCCGGTCGCGGAGCCCACGCCGAAAACAAGCAGGCCGAGCAGCAGCGCCCGTTTGCGGCCGAGCCGGTCGGACAGTCCGCCGGCGGTGATGAGCAGTCCGGACAGCACCAGTGTGTAGGCGTTGATCGTCCACTGGATCTCGGCGGTGCTGGCGTCGAGCTGCTCGGTGATGGAGGGGATGGCGACGTTCAGGATCGTGTTGTCCAGCACGATCACGAACAGGGACGAACAGAGGACGGCGAGGATCCACCAGCGGCGGGGGTCGCGCTGGGGAGGTGCCGGCGACAGCGGGGCTGACGCTGACGACTGCTGGGACATGGGTGATCTCCTGAGCGGGGTCGGGGTGTCGAGTGCGCACAGCAACCTGACCGCCCGTTTCCTGCGGCTCCCCCCTGCCGGGCATGCCCGAGGGGCATGCCGGTGCCCCCGCGTCGCGGGCTCGTGGCCGGACGCGCGGAACGGACCGCCGTGCAGGCGGTGATGGGGAGGTCTCTCCTGCCGGGGCGCCGTCGAGGGAACGTCGCGTCCACGACCGACGGCGAAGTGACAGGGATCGGAGCCTGCCGAGAGGAAGGGGCAGCGCCCCCGACTCAGTAGATCATGGGACAAGCCTTCCACTCGGCGGGTCCGTCCGTCAACCCCGTTCCCGGCCGCCGAGTCCGCTCGGAGCGGACCGGTCCACGCCGTGGCACCAGCCGTACGGGTCGGGTTCCTCGCCCCGGTGCACGGCGGCGAGGAGTGCGGACAGCCGGCGGGCGACCGGCCCCGGTGCGCCCTCCCCCACGGTCCACCCGCCGTCGCCCGTGAGGACCTTGCCCACGGACGTGACGCGGGCGGCGGTGCCGCAGGCGAAGACCTCCGTGATGCGGCCCCGGGCGCAGCCCTCCCGCCAGTCCGCGAGCGGCACCGGGGCCTCGCGGACCGGGAGGCCCCGGTCGCGGGCGAGCGTGATGAGGGTGTCGCGGGTGACGCCGGGCAGGATGGTGCCGGAGAGGGGCGGGGTGACCAGTTCGGCCCGGTCGCCCTCGCCGTGCACGAAGAACAGGTTCATGCCGCCGAGTTCCTCGACGTGGCGGCGTTCCACCGCGTCCAGCCACACCACCTGGTCGGCGCCGCGCCGGGCCGCCTCCTCCTGGGCGAGGTAGCTCCCGGCGTAGTTGCCGCCACACTTGGCCGCTCCGGTGCCGCCCGGTGCGGCCCGCACGTACTCCTCGCTGACCGCCACGGTCACGGCGCGCTGTCCGCCGGTGAAGAAGTTGCCGGTGGGGAAGGCCAGGAGCAGGAACAGGTAGGAGCGGGCCGGCCGCAGCGCCAGGTGCGGCTCGTCGGCGAACACCACCGGGCGCAGGTAGAGGCTCCGGTCGTCGCCCTCGGGTATCCAGTCCAGGTCCGCGCGGACGAGCGCCTCGGTGGCGGCCACGAACAGATCGACGGACAGCGGGGGCACGGCCATCCGCCGGGCGGACACCGCGAGCCGGCGCCCGTGGTCGGCCGGGCGGAAGACGACCGCCCGGTCCCGGCCCCGGCGGTAGGCCTTGAACCCCTCGAAGACGCTCTGCCCGTAGTGCAGGCCGACCGCCGCCGGACTCATCCGCAGCGGCGCGAAGGGTTCCAGGACCGCCCGGCCCCAGCCGCCGTCCGGGGTCCAGCGGGCCGTCACCATGTGGTCGGTGAAGACCTCCCCGAAGGGCGGCTCGGCGAGCAGCGCGCGGCGCCGGCCGGCGGGCGTGGGGTCCGGGTGGGGACGCAGTTCCACGGGCGGTGCCGGGAGGCCCGCGGCGGACGCGGGGCCGTCGGCCGTGCGGGCGGCGGTCGGCCGGTTCATCAGCGGTGGGCGAGGAAGAGGCGGCCGGTGGGGAACGCCAGGGTGAGGGCGCGCACGTCGGAGAAGCCGGCGCCGCGCAGCCGCTCCACCCACTCCTCCTCGCTCTGGAGCCTGCGGCGCATGAACTCGCCGTGGTAGTAGGACACGGCGGCGCTGAACCGGCGTTCGCGGTCGTTGCGCAGGTACGGCACCGCGTCGGTGATGGCGAGGAAGCCACCCGGTGCCAGGGACTCGCGGCACGCGGCCAGCACCTGGTCGCAGACGTCCTCCTCCTCGGGGAGCATGTCGTGGAAGACGAAGCCGGCGTGGATGACGTCGGCGCCTTCGAGGATGCCGCGGTCGGTGGCGACGGACTGGATGGTGCGCTCCACGACGGTGAGCCGGTCGGACATCCCGGCCTGGTTCACGGCCTGTACGGCGGCGCGGCAGGCGTCGGCCGCGAAGTCGAGCCCGACGCCGGTGGAGCCGGGGACCGCGCCCAGCACCTCGATGAGCAGCCTGCACGTGCCCGCACCGAGATCGACGACCTTGCGGGGCGCGGCGTCGATGATGGTGTCGAGGGCGGTGGGGTAGAAGGCGCGCGAGCCCATCCACTGGGAGCTGACGGCCACTTCGCGGAAGTCGCGGAGGTGGGTGCGGGCGGCCTTGTCCCAGTCGGTGAAGAAGTCGCGGGCGTTCTCGATGAACGGCCGGTTGGCGTTCATGGTCCAGGAGATGTAGCCGGCCTGGTGGCGGATGGTGTCGAAGTCCGGGCAGGCACGGTAGCGGCCCTCGCCCTCGCGGATCACCAGGCCGGCGGACTCCACGGCGTCGAGGTAGCGCACGAGCGCCGGCTCGGGCAGGTCGAGGGCGGCCGCCACGGACGCGGTCTCCAGCGTGCGGTCCGGGTCGAGGTGGGCGACCACGCCGAGGCGGTCCCCCATCTCCAAGAAGGCGGCGGCCGCCGCCAGGTCCGGAGCCGGGCCGCTGGCCGCGATGCCGTCCGCCAGGTGCTGCGCCGCGATGTCGTGGATTGCCATGCGCGTCTCCCATTCCCTTGCCGGGTACCACGCCGCCGTCGGGCGGCGCCGCGTGCTGCTGTGGACTGTATGCGGGGGCCATGACGACGGGCTCACGTCTCTCTGACGGTCGCGTGATCCGGCCCGCCGGGTGGCCGTCAGCGGTCGCGCCAGGCGGCCTCGATGGCTTCGATGTCGCTCTGGTCGAGGTCGACCAGCGGGAGGTCGGAGGGCGTCCAGCCCCCGGCGTCCGGCCGCCTTACGTGGTCGACGAGGGCGGTGAGGGCACGGGTCCACGCCGTGCTGAGGGCGGCGGCCGCCTCGGGGGCGAGGAGCGCTCGCGGCCAGCGGAACACGGCCGTCAGCCGGGGTCCGGCGGGACCGTCCAGGGTCACCGCGTCGACCTCCAGGACGTGTCCGGCCGGCATGGCGGGGTCGGCTCCCGCCCCGGCCAGGTCCCGTTCGTCGGGGACGGCGCTCCACCGGGTGTCCTCGGTCCGCAGCCGGCCCAGGTAGTTGAAGGCGACCGGCGGGTGGCCGAGGTCGCCGAGAACAGGCGCGGTGCGGTCGTTGAGGCGCCGCAGCAGGCCGTAGCCGGTGCCGTGACCGGGGACCGCCCGCAGCGTCTCCTTGACCTGTTTCACGGCGTGGCCGAGCGCGGGACCGCCGGCCAGGGCCTCCTCCATGTCGGTCCCGGCCAGGGGCAGGCGCAGCGGGTGGACGGTGGTGAACCAGCCGACCCCCGTCTCCAGGCCGGGCACCGCGGCCGGGTCGTCCCGTCCGTGGCGTTCCAGGTCCAGCAGGACGTCGGCGGCCTGTCCGTGCCCTTCGGACGCGCCGTGCGCCAGGGCGATGCCGAAGGCGGTCAACAGCGGTTCGAGGACACGGCAGTGGAAGGCGGCGGGCACCTCGGTGAGCAGCGCCCGGGTGACCGGGACGGGCAGTTCGGCGGTGAGGTGGCGCAGGGAGCCGTGGGTGTCGCGTGCCGGGTCCGGCTCGCCGCTGCCGGGGCGCTCGTGCGCCCCCGACAACACCGACGTCCAGTACGGGAGTTCACGGACGGTGCGCTGTTCGGCCGCCGCCTCGGCCAGGCCGGTCGCCCAGGCCGCGTAGGGGTGGGCGGCCTGGTGCGGGGGCGGGGCGCCGCCGGCGGCCGCCGCCTCGTAGGCCGCGCGCAGGTCGGGCAGGAGGACCCCCCAGGAGACGGCGTCGACGGCGAGGTGGTGCACGACCAGGGCCAGCCGTCCGTCCCGGTCCCCGGCGTCGAACCAGACCGCGCGCACCATCCGCCCCTGCCGGGGGGCGAGTTCGCCCCGGGCCCGGTCGACGGCGGCGGCGTGCACGTCGTCGGGCACGGCGCCGCCGGACACCGGCACCCGCCGCAGCAGCGCGGCGGCATCCGGTGTGCCGGCAGGCGCAGTGCGCAGCGTCAGACGGGCCGCCGCGGGGGCGTCGGCCGCACCGCCGAGCAGGGTGGTGCGCAGGGCCGGGTGGGCGTCGAGGACGTGCCGCAGCGCCCGGTGCAGCAGGGTCGCGTCGCGGATCGGCGGGACGGTGACGGTCATGGTCTGGCTGAACCGGTCGGCCCGGTCGCCCAGGCCGTCGAGCCAGTGCGCGAGGGGTGGCGCCGGGAAGCTGTCGCCGTGCGCCGCGCGGCGTTCGGGCCGGGGTGCGGGCGCGGGGGCGGGGGCGGCGGCGCGCTCCGCGAGGGCCGCGGCGGTGCGCCGTTCGAAGACGTCGCGGGTGGTCAGGGCGAGCCCGTGGGCGCGCAGCCGGCTGACGAGGCGGATGGCGATGATGCTGTCGCCGCCCAGTTCGAAGAAGTCGTCGTCGGGGCCGGCTGCCTCGAGGCCGAGGATCTCCGCGAGCGTCTCGCACACGGTCCGTTCGGCACCCGGCCGGGCGGTCCTGGTGGACGCCGCCGGGGTCGGGTCGGGGGCCGGGAGCGCGGCGCGGTCCAGCTTGCCCTGCGGGGTGACGGGCAGCCGGTCCAGGGTGACGAAGGCCGCCGGCACCATGTGGGCGGGCAGCAGGGCCGCCAGGTGGCGCCGCAGTTCCGGGTGGTCCGCGTCCGCCGCGGCGGGAACGACGTAGGCGACGAGGCGGCGGTCGCCGGAGGGGTCCTCGCGCACGACGACGACGCAGCGCCGTACGGCGGGATGGGTGGTGAGCGCCGTGGCGATCTCGCCCGGCTCGATGCGGAAGCCCCGCACCTTCACCTGGTCGTCCGTCCGGCCGAGGTACTCCAGGGTGCCGTCGGCGCGGCGGCGGGCCCGGTCGCCGGTGCGGAAGGCGCGGCTGCCGGGCGGGCCCCAGGGGTCCGGCACGAACCGTTCGGCGGTCGCCCCGGGTCGGCCGAGGTAGCCGTGGGCGACGCCGGGACCCGCGATGTACAGCTCGCCGGGCACGCCCACCGGGGCGAGGCGCAGCGCGTCGTCGAGGACGTGCACGCGCAGCCCCGCGACCGGGGTGCCGATGGGGACGGGGCCGCCGGGGGCCAGGGGGGCGCTGACGGTGGCGCAGGCGGTGGTCTCCGTGGGGCCGTAGGCGTTGACCATGCGCCGTCCCGGTGCCCACTGCGCGACCAGGGCGGGCGGGCAGGCCTCACCACCGACGACCAGGGTGCGCAGGGCGGCCGGTGACTCGGGCGGGACCCCGGTGAGCGCGGTCGGCGGGATCAGGGCGTGGGTGACGCGCGCGTCGGCGAGCAGCCGGGCGAGGTCCTCGCCGACGATCGGGCCCGGCGGTGGTACGACGAGCGTGGCGCCGGTGCCGAAGGCCATCAGGTACTCCATCACCGAGGCGTCGAAGCTCGGTGAGGCGAACTGGAGCACCCGGCTGTCCTCGGTGACGGCGAAGCGCTCGGCCTGCGCGGCGGCGAGCGCGGGGACCCCGGCGTGCGGGACGACGACGCCCTTGGGGCGGCCGGTGGAGCCGGAGGTGTGGATGACGTAGGCGGGGTCGCCGGGGTGCAGGGGCCGGCCCCGTTCGGCGTCGGTGACGGGCGTGTCCGGGAGGGCGTCCAGCGCGTCGCGCACGTGCGGGGCGTCGAGGACGACGGGGGCCTGCGGGTGCGGCGGCAGGGCGGGGGCGTGCTCGGCCGTGGTGACCACGGGTGTCCCGGGGCCGCCCGCGTCGAAGAGGTGGCGGAGGCGTTCGGCGGGGTAGGACGGGTCGACGGGCAGTGCGGCGGCGCCCGTCTTGAGGGTGGCGAGCCAGACGGTGGCCATGTCGGCCGAGCGGGGCAGGGCGATCGGCAGCACCGTGCCCGCGCGCACGCCGTGCCGCAGCAGCAGCCGGGCGATCCGGTTGGTGCGGGCGTCCAGTTCGGCGTAGCTGAGGGCCGTGCCGTCGGCCTCCAGGGCGGGGGCGTGCGGGCGGGCGGCGGCGCGGGCGGCGAAGAGCGCCGGCAGGTGGGGGTGGGCCGGGGGTTCGGCGGCCGGGTTCCAGACGGTCAGCGCCGCCCGCTTCTCCTCCGGCGTGAGGAGGTCGAGGCCGGCGACGGAGCGGGCGGGGTCGTCGCAGACGGCCTGGAGGACGAGGAGCAGCCGGGCGCCCAGGGATCGGGCGGTGGCCTCGTCGAACAGGGCGGTGGCGTACTCGACGTCCCCGGTGATGCCGTCCGGGGTGCCGTCGGCGGCGCGCCGTTCCACGAGGTTGAGGGTGAGGTCGAACTTGGCCGCCCCGAGGTGGACGGGGCGCGGGGTGGTGTCCAGACCGGGCAGGTCGAGCCGGGGCTCGAAGTCCTTGAAGGACAGGACCACCTGGAAGAGTGGGTGGCGGGCGAGGGAGCGCTGCGGGGCGACGGTGTCGACGATCCGGTCGAAGGCGACGCCCTGGTGGTCGTAGGCGGCGAGGTCGGCGCGGCGGACCCGGTGGAGGAGGTCCCGGAACGGCGGACGTCCGGCGGTGTCCACCCGCAGCGGCACCGGGTTGACGAAGAAGCCGACGACGTCGTCGAGTTCGGGTCCGCCGCGGCCCGAGGTCGGGGTGCCGACGACGATGTCGGTGCCGGCCCCGGAGGCGGTCAGGAGTCCGGCGAGGGCGGCGTGCAGCACCATGAAGATGGTGGCGTGGTGGCGCCGGGCGAGGGTGTGCAGCCGCGCGTGCAGGGCGGGTCCGATCTCCAGCGGGACGCTGCCGCCGTCGGTGCCGGCGACGGCGAGGCGCGGGCGGTCGGTGGGCAGCGGGGTCTGCTCGGGTGCGCCGTCGAGGGTGCGGCGCCAGAAGTCCAGGGTGTCGGCGGCGGGAGCGGTGTGCCGCTCGCGGTGGACGTGGTCGGTGTGGCGGGGTGCGGGGCGCGGCCACTCGGGGGCGTGTCCGCCGGTGCGTGCGGTGTAGGCGCGTGCCAGGTCGCGCAGCAGGGGCCCGAGGGACCAGCCGTCGCCGGCGATGTGGTGCAGGACGAGGAGCAGGGTGTGCCGGGGCCGGCCGTCCGGGGTGTCCGGGCGCGCGAACAGGTGGGCGCGCAGCGGCGGTCGGGCCGTGAGGTCGAACGGCAGGCGGGCGGCCTCGGTCAGCGCGGTGGGCAGGTTCTCGTCGGTGGTCGTGGCCGGGCGCAGGTCGACCGGGCCGGTCGCCTCGGGCGTCAGGACCTGCTGTACGGGCTCGCCGCCGGTGTCGGGGTAGCGGGTGCGCAGGATGTCGTGGCGCCGTACGACGTCGAGCAGGGCCGCGTGCAGTGCCGTGCGGTCCAGGGGCCCGCTGAGGTCGACGGCGCAGGGCAGGTTGTAGGTGGCGGTGGGGCCGTGCAGCCGGTGTGTCGCCCACATGCGCCGCTGCGCCGCGGAGAGCGGGAGGTGCCCGGACGGGTCGTCGCGTCGCGGTCCGTCGGGGGTGGTGGGCGACGTGCCGTCGTGCTCCGGTCCGCCGGGGGCGGCGGTCCGGTGGGGTCCGGTCTCCGGTGGGGTGCCGGCGGCGGCCAGGGTGGTGCGCAGGGTGCCGTCGGCGGGGGCGAGGCGGGCGGCGAGGCGGGCCGGGGTGGGCGCGTCGAAGACGGCGCCCACCCCGAGTTCGGTGCCGAGGACCGCGCGGACGCGGCTCACCAGGCGGGTCGCCAGCAGGGAGTGGCCGCCGAGGTCGAAGAAGTCGTCGTCGGCACCGACCGGGCCGTGGCCGAGGACCTCCGCGAACAGTTCGCACAGCCGGGTCTCCTCCGGTCCCTGCGGGCGGCGGGCGGCGGTGCGGGCGGCGGGCTCGGGCAGCGCGTCGCGGTCCAGCTTGCCGTTGGGCGTGAGCGGCAGGGCGGGCAGGACGACGACGGCGCCCGGGACCGACTGGGGTGGCAGCCGCTCGGCGAGGCGGTCCCGCAGCGCTCCGGGTTCCGGGTCCGCTCCGGAGGCGGGCACCACGTAGCTGACCAGCCGGCCGCCGGCGTCGCGCAGGACGGTGGCCGCGGCGGACACCTCGGGCAGCCGGGTGAGTTCGGCGTCGATCTCGGCCGTCTCGATGCGGAAGCCGCGCAGTTGTACCTGGCCGTCGGCGCGGCCCAGGTGCTCCAGTTCCCCGTCCGCGCCGTACCGGGCCAGGTCGCCGGTGCGGTACATGCGGGTGCCGGGCGGTCCGTAGGGGTCGGCCACGAACCGGCCGGCCGTCAGGGCGGGCCGTCCGAGGTAGCCCTGGGCGAGGCCCTCGCCGGAGACGTACAGCTCCCCCGTCGCGCCGGGCACGGCGGGCCGCAGGGCGGAGTCCAGCAGGTAGAGGCCGAGGTCGGCGAGCGGCCGGCCGATGGGGCTGCCGGTGGCGGTGTGGGCGGTGCGGCGGTCCACGGGGCGGTGGGTGACGTGCACCGTCGTCTCGGTGATGCCGTACATGTTGACCACGAGCGGGGCGTCCTCGCGGTGGCGTGCGTACCAGTCGCGCAGCATGCCCGGGTCCAGGGCCTCGCCGCCGAGGACGACGCGGCGCAGGGCCGCGAGGTCGCCGTCGCCGTGGTGCTCGGCGTCGGCCAGGGCCAGCTGCTGGAAGGCGCTGGGGGTCTGGCTGAGGACGGTGACGCCCTCGCGGGCGAGCAGGCGCAGCAGCCGGGCGGGGGTGCGCACGGTGTCGTGGGGCACGACGACGAGACGGCCGCCGTGCAGCAGGGGGCCCCAGATCTCCCAGACGGAGAAGTCGAAGGCGTAGGAGTGCAGCTGGGTCCACACGTCGTCGGGGCCGAAGCCGATGACGGGCCGGGCGGTCCGGAACAGCCGTACGACGTTGTGGTGCGGCACCGGCACGCCCTTGGGGCGGCCCGTCGAGCCCGAGGTGTAGATGACGTACGCCGTGTCGTCCGCGCGCGGCGCCGGCCCTTCGTCGCCGGTCAGCGGTCCGTCGGGCAGGGCCCGCAGGGCGGCGTCGGCGGGGGGCGAGCCGAGGACGACGCGGGGCGGGCCCTCGGGCAGCGCACCCGCGCGGAGGGTGGCGGCGTCGGTGAGCAGGACGGCGGGCCGGGCGTCCTCGGCCATCAGGGCGAGCCGCTCGGCGGGGTAGCCCGGGTCGAGCGGCAGGTAGGCGGCGCCGGTCTTCACCACCGCGAGGACGGCGACCGGGAGGTCGGCCGTGCGGGGCAGGGCGAGGGCGACCAGGCGGCCGGGGCGGGCGCCGTGCGCGCGCAGCAGGCGGGCGAGGCGGTTGGCCCGCCGGTCCAGTTGCCGGTAGGTGAGGCGGACGTCGTCAGCGGTGACGGCGGTGCGGTCGGGTGTCCGGGCCGCCTGCCGCTCGAAGAGCGCGGTCAGCGTGGGGGCGAGGGCGGCCGCGGGCGGCGCCGCCCGGGGGGTCGGCGGCGCCGGCCGGTGGGTGCGGCGTTCGGCCGGGGCACGGACGTCCAGCCGGGCCAGCGGGCGGCCGGAGCCCTCGGTGAACTCGGCCAGCAGCCCGGTGAACCGTTCGAGGTGGCCGTCGAGGTCCTGCTGGGTGTAGCGCTCCGGGTTGCCGTCGAGGTCGACGGGCAGGGCGCCGCCGCCGGCGTCGTAGCAGGTGAACTTGAGGTCGTCGACCGGGCCGTTGGACAGGTAGCGCAGGCGGGCCGGCAGTCCGCCGAAGGTCGGGGCCGGCGCCCGCAGGAGGTTGACCGTGGGCCCGTACAGCGGGCGGCGCGCTCCGACGGCGCCCAGGTCGCGGCGGAGTTCCTCCTGCGGGTAGCGCTGGTGGCGCAGGGCGTCGCGCAGGGTGTGGGCGCTGCGCGCGACGAGTTCGTCGACCGTGAGGCCGGGGCGCACCGTGAGCCTGAGCGGTACGACGTTGGCGGTCATGGCGGGGGTGCGGCGGGCGGCCGGGGTGAGCCGGGCGTTGACCGCGAGGCCGAGGACGATGTCGATGGCACCGGTGATCCGGTGGACCAGCGCGGCGACGGCGGCGACGACCGCGGCGGGGCGTGCGCTGCCGTGCCGGGCGGCCAGTTCCTCCAGGGCGTCGGCCAGGCCGGCGGGGACCTGGCCCGTGGCGCGCAGGAAGGCGTGCGAGGCGACGGCGGGTGTCCCGGCCAGGGACACGGGCGTGGGGCGGTCACCCATGACCCGCTGCCAGTGGTCGCGGTCGGCGGCGTAGTAGGCGGACTCCCGGTAGGCGGACTCCTCCCGCCACAGCTGGGACAGCGGCGCGGCGGGGTTGTCGGGTACGGGGGCGCCCGCCGCCAGGGCGCGCAGCACGGTGTCCGCGCGCCGCTGGAAGAGCCACAGGCCCGTGCCGTCCAGCAGCAGGTGGTGCGCACGGTGGTACCACAGGTGCCGGTCCGGGCCCAGGCGGAAGATCTCCTGGGCGGACGGCGCGCCGTCCGGTCCTGCGGCGGCGGCGAGTTCCGCGCGCATCCGGCGCAGCGCGCTGTCCTCGTCGGCCGGGCCGTCGGGCACCCGCACCCGGGGGCGGGCGGCCGGGTCGAGGTGCTGGCGCGGGCCCTCGTCCGGGTGGTCCGTGCCGGTGCCCTCGGTGAGGACCAGGTGCAGGGCGTCGGTGTCCGCGACGGCGCGCCGGACGGCCTCGGCGAGCAGACCGGTGTCGAGGGGGCCGCGGATGTCGAGGCAGGCCGCGCCGCTGTGCAGCGGATTGCCCGGGTCGAGCCGCTGGGCGTACCAGATGCCGCGCTGCGCGGCCCCGAGCGGGGCCGTGGCGGTCGTGTGCGCTGTCTCTTCGAGCACCGGGAATGCCCCCTGGATCGCCGTGTCGGGTCGGGCGCCGGATCCGCCGCGCGGGGCGGGAGGACGCCTCGCGGGCCATCGTCGCCGCCCGCTCTGCCGGACCGCTGACGAGCGTCTGACGGTTCGTCCGGGCCGTGGGAGGCGGTCCGCCGGGTCAGGCGGTCGTCAGCCGTCCGTCAGGGGCGGGTGCGCACACTGGCCGGACGGGACGCACGTCCCCCGTCGGAGTCGAGGGCCCGTCAGGGCCGGTGAGGGAGGCGATGGCGCAGTGGTGACGCGTCCGCAGACAGGCAGCAGGGCGATCTTCCCGGCCAGGCCGGTGCCGGAGCCGCGGGCCCGGCTGTTCCTGTTCCATCACGCCGGCGGGTCGCACCTCGCCTTCCGGGACTGGGCCCGGTACCTCCCGCAGGACTGGGAGATCTGCCTGACGGACGCCCCGGGGCGCGGCGTGCTGGCGGACGAGACGCCGGTGGGGGACACGGAGACGCTGGTGCGGATGCTCGTGGACGAGCTGCTGCTCCGGCTCGACCGGCCGTTCGCGTTCTTCGGGCACAGCATGGGCGCCCTGGTGGCGCACGAGCTGACCCTCGCGCTGGCGGCGGCCCGGCTGCCGGTGCCGGTCTGGCTGGGCCTCTCGGGGCGGGGCTCTCCGCGTGCGGTGGCCGAGCGGCCCACCGCCCTGCACCGGCTGTCGTCGGGGCAGTTGCGTGCCGAGCTGGCCCGCATGGGCGGCACGCCCCAGCACGTACTGGACGACCCGGAGCTGTGGGGGCTGCTGGAGCCGGTGATCCGCGCGGACTTCGGCCTGGTGGAGAACTGGCGGCCCGCCGTGGACCGCGACCTGGACGTGCCGGTGCCGTTCACGGTGTACGGCGCCTCCCGGGACCCGTGGGCGACACCCGCGGAGCTGGCGGGGTGGGCGGAGTACGGCGAGCGCTTCCGGGGCTGCCGCGTCTTCGAGGGCGGGCACTTCTACTTCGCCTCGCGCGGCGGGGAGATACCCTCCCTGGTCGAGCAGGAGGTGCGGGCGGCCCTGGCCGGCGCGCCCGCACGTCCGCGGTCATGACACGCCGGTCTCCCCCGCCGTCCCGAAGGCCGGCATCACCTCGCGCGCGAACAGCCGCATGGCGGCGACGGCGCGGTCCCGGCTCAGGGCTCCGGGGCTGAACTGGAGGCTCAGGTCGGTGTCGGTGCCGAAGGTGTCGCGTATCCGGGCGATCTGCTCGCGTACCGCGTCGGGGTCGCCGGCCAGCACCTTGTCCGCCTTGTGGGCGGTGGCGAAGTCGTAGCCGGCCGCCTTCTCTGCGAACTTCTCGTAGCCGGGGTAGTCGGCGCCCGCGCCACCCGCCAGCGGGGCCACGGCCCGGGCCATGTGCGCGACGTAGTTGCGCTCCCAGCGCTCGGCCCACTCCACCGCCTCGGCGTTCCGCTCGGCCAGGTAGACGGTGTACTTGATCTGGATGCGATGGCCGCCGGGGGCGTGTCCCGCCCGGTTCCAGGCCTCGCGGTAGGCGGCGAGCATCTCCCGGAGCTGTTCGGCGCTGGTCACCGAGGGCACGACCTGGAGGTGGTGGCCGGCGGTGCCCGCGGCCGCACAGGAATCGGCGCTGGTCGCGGAGGCGACGAAGACGGGCGGGTGGGGGCGCTGGTGGGGGCGGGGCAGCAGCGTGACCGGCCCGAAGCGGTGGAACCTCCCCTCGAAGACCACCTCCTCCTCGGTCCACAGCCGCCGGCACGCCTCGAGGCCCTCGGCGAAGCGGGCCCGGCTCTCCTCCATCGGCACCTGGAAGGCGGCGAACTCGGTGGGCAGGAAGCCGCGGCCGAAGCCGACGTCCAAGCGCCCGTGGGAGAGGTGGTCGAGCATGGCCAGCTTCCCCGCGAGTTTGACGGGGTGGGTGAAGGCCGGGATCACGGCGCCCGTGACGATGCGGACCCGTCGGGTACGGGCCGCCAGCGCGGTGAGGAGCGTGACGGGGTCGGGGCAGTAGCCGCCGTAGGGGGAGAGGTAGTGCTCCACGGTCTGTACATGGGCGTAGCCCAGTTCGTCGGCCAGTTCCCCGAGTTCGAGGACCTGGTCGTAGCACTCCGTGGCGCTCCTCTCCTCGGGGTCGACCACGGGAAAGAAGTTCACACCGAATTCCATCGCCGCATCTCCGCCTTCCGATCGAGCGCTCCCGCGCATGAGAAAACTCGTTTTCAGAGCCTGGAGGACAGGTCTAGAAGAAAGGATGCTCGGCCGCAACGGCATACCGACCGGGCCGGCCGTCACGGATGAATTACCC
>NZ_BAABCQ010000083.1:26518-32198 GCF_039539045.1 Streptomyces marokkonensis | reverse complement strand
CCGTCGACTTCCTGGCCACCGGCCACCTGCCGGACAAGGACGTCTACTGCACCGACGTCACCCAGAAGTAACCCGCCGGAACGCGGTGCTTCCCTGTCCGGCCCGCTGTCCGGTTGGGGTCGCCCCGACGGGGCCGATAGAAGTCAGGGCGGTCGCAAGTTCCGGGGTTGGCGGTCGCCCTTCACCGGAAAGTCCTCACCATCCGCTGCGCAGTTTGCTTGTACGTGCGTTGTACGGGTCCGGGGCGTGTCCCGGTCATCGCGGCCCGCGTTGGACATGGCCCCGGCGGCGGGGGCGGGCGGGGTACTCCGGGTTGGAAGGGTGTGAGGGCGGTGCAGGAGACGCGGGAGACGCGGAACAGTCGCGCGGTGAGGACGAAGGAGGAGGGCCACGATCTTCCGGGGGCGTGGTCGGCGTACGGCCGGCTGCCTCAGCATCTGCGCAAGCGCGCCGGGCTGAACCAGCAGCAGCTCGCGGAGGCCATCGACTACTCGCCGGAGCAGGTCTCCTCGGTCGAGCAGGGGCGCCGGCCGGCGAAGGTGGCGTTCACGCGGGCGGCGGACCGGGTGCTGGAGGCGGGTGGAGTACTGGGGGTCCTCCAGGACGAGGTGGACCGGGCGGAGCTGCCGCGCTTCTTCCGCAACTTCGCGGTGATCGAGGCTGAGGTGGGGGCCGCTTCTCGTACGATCCGCTGCTGGTACCGGGGCTGTTGCAGACGGAGGGGTACGCGCGGGCGGTGTTCGCGGGTCACTGTCCACCGCTGAGCGAGGAGGTCATCGACCAGTACGCGGAGGCTCGGTTGAGTCGGCAGAAGTTGCTGACTCGGGTGCCGCTGGCGGAGCTGTCGTTCATCGTGAGTGAGGAGACGTTGCGGAATCCGGTGGGCGATGCGGAGGTCATGCGCGGGCAGTGGCAGCGGCTGTTGGAGGTCGGTGCGTTGCGCAACGTCGAGGTCCAGGTCATGCCTGTCTCCCCGGGGTTTCATTCGGGGCTGAAGGGGCCGTTCGTGGTGCTGGAGACCAGCGAGCATCATCACCTCGGGTACATCGAGTCCCAAGAGGTCGGGTGCGTCATCCGTGATCCGGCAGAGGTCAGCGCCTTCGGGTGGCGGTATGGCAAGCTGCGATCGCAGGCCCTGAACGGCGTGGAGTCTGCGCGGCTCATCGAACGGCTGGTGGGAGAGACGTGAGCATGGAGCAGGTGACCGAGAACATGGACGGGCTGCACTGGTTCAAGAGCAGCTACAGCGGATCAGGGGGCGGCGACTGCGTGGAGGTGGCCGCTGGTCTCGATGCCGTGTACGTAAGGGACTCCAAGGGCGCGGGCGACGGGCCGGTGCTGCGGGTCGGCCGGGGCGAGTGGGCGGCGCTCACGGCGGGTTGACTCCGACCAGAACTTCCGGGCGGAGCAACGGGCTGGTGCACGTCACTTGAAGTGACGTGCACCAGCCCTGTTGAGGTCTTTTCGGCAACGTAGCGGTTGCGGTGCGTGACGGGGTGGGGTGCCCGCTCACAGCCTAGGTCTGCGGTGCCAGAGTGCGTAGGACGTCGAACTCGTTGCCCTCGAGGTCTGCCATGACCACCCAGTTTCGGTCTGAGCCCTGGCCAACATCCGTCCTGGTTGCGCCGAGGCCGAGCAATCTGGTCACCTCGTCCTCGGTGCTGCCGTCGATCGGGCTGACGTCGAGGTGAAGCCGGTTCTTCACGGTCTTGCCCTCGGGTACCTGAATGAACAGCGGGGTGGGCGGCATCTGGCGGGCCCGGACATCCTCGACGGTCGGCACCCAGGAACCGATCTCGACCTTGCCCTCGCTCCGGTCGATCACCTTGAAGCCCAGGACCTCGCACCAGAAGGCCGCGAGCCTCTCAGGATCGTGGCAGTCAACGGCCAACTCGGTGAACCTACTTGTCATGACTCTCCCCAGGTAGTGCGGATGGGGTTCAGGGTATTGGCCAGGCCGCCCGTCCGACAGGTCCTCGATCTTCCTGGCCGACTGGACCATCAGACGGGCCTGATCCGGCGTCAGATACGTGAGAAATCACTCGTGGGAACAGGTCTGCGAAGATCGCGTCCCGGAACCCAGAGGCTTCACGCGTTGACCAGTATCACCTGCGTCGCAACACTCGACGTCGGCAGGGAGACCGCCGAGACACTCGCCCAACTCTTGCGCGAGCACCGCGAACGGCTCGGCACCCGCAGGGGGCCCGCACTCCGGGCGTCTTCGAGCAGGGTGTCCTGGTGCTGCGGCGCGAGAATTTCTGCATTTCTCCCGTCCTCCACACTTTCCGCACAACGCACGCGGACATTTGCACTGTGAACAAAGTCAATGAGCGTAGTAGCCTCTCATGTGCAGCCCCATTACAGAGACCCGCCCACCACCAGCCCGCCCCCACACACGCACGCCCCCAGCACCTCGGAGACTGTCGATGAGTACAACCGGTTCCGTACCCGTCAGCCTTGCCGAGATCGCCCGGATCGCCGGGGTGGGACGTGCCGCGGTGAGTAACTGGCGGCGGCGTCACGACTCCTTCCCCACACGCATCGGGGGTACGGACGTCAGTCCCCAGTTCTCCCTGGCGGAGGTCGAGCGGTGGCTGCGGGACAACGGCAAGCTCGACAGCATCGGAGGGCGCGAGCTTCTGTGGCCCCGGTTCGAAGTGCTCGGCAGCAGGGACGAGTCGGGCCTGGCCGTCGCCGAGGCGGCCCACCGCATGCGTGCGCCCCGCGCACGCTCCTCGCGAGTGGGACTCTCGCCGGAGGCCGAGCGGTTGGCGATCGAGGCGGCGAAGCTGGGGCGGAAGGAGGGAGCGCGCGAGACGTTCGAGTTCCTGCTCCAGCGGTGGCTCGAGACCCATGTGCGTCAGCTGAGCACGACGCCTCCCCCGCTCGCCGCCCTGATGGCACGGATCGGGTTCGACGTCCGCGTCGGGGGGCCCGACGAGGAGGTCACCGTCTTCGACCCGGCCTGCGGCACGGGGCACCTGGCTGCCGCCGCCGTGCAGGAGTACGCGGGTCCGGGTCTACGGGTCATGGCGTGCGAGCGGGATCCCGCTCTCGCCGCGCTGGCCGCCGCCCGGCTGGAGTTCGTCGCGGACGGCCACGGCCTCCGTACGGAGATCGCCACGGCCGACGCCCTGCGCGAGGACCCGTTCGCCGGGGTGCGGGCCGATGTGGCGCTGTGCAATCCGCCGTTCAACGAACGTGACTGGGGCTACGAGGAACTCGCCACCGACCAGCGCTGGACGTACGGTCTCCCGCCGCGCACCGAGCCGGAACTGGCCTGGGTGCAGCACCTGCTCGCCCATCTCGAACCCGGTGGGGCGGCCGTCGTCGTCCTGCCTCCCGCGGTCGCCTCACGCAAGGCCGGACGGCGGATCCGGGGTTCCCTGCTGCGTACCGGCGCGCTCCGGGCCGTGGTGGCCCTTCCGCCCGGCAGCGCCCAACCGCACAGCGTCTCGCTCCAGTTGTGGATCCTCAGAGCCGCTCCGGACGGCCCGGGAGCGGCTCCGCCCGGCCAGGACGCGCTTCTGATCGACGCGACGCGCTTCGCACAGACCGGTGGGCGGGAGTCCGGCCCCAGCTGGGAACCGCTCCGAGCCTTCGTCCTCTCCGCGCTGCAGGCCCTCGACCACTCGGACGCGGACCTGCCGGACGGCGCCGTCCGGGTACCTCTCATCGAGCTCCTGGACGACGAGGTGGACGTCACGCCCGGGCGCTACACCTCGGTCGGCACCGAGCCGTCCGGCCTCGAACTCTCCGCGGTCTGGAAGGAAGTGGGGTCGGCGCTGACCGGCCTGGCCCGTCGGGCCGAACGCCTGTCGGAACTGGAGTTCGGGAACGACAGGCCGCAGACGACGGTAGGTGTGGGAGACCTCGTCAAGGCCGGTGCCCTGTCGTTGCGCGCCGGGCAGCAGCCGCTGGACGGTGCGGTGGCGTCCGGCGGCGACACCGTGCCCCTCCTCACCGTGGCCGACCTGCTGGCGGACGGCACTCCCGGTGGACTCGTTCCCGTCGAATCGGCGCCCGTGATCGCCGAGAAGGGCGACGTCGTGGTCGCCGGAGTCGTGCGGGCGTTCAAGGCATGGGTGCACGAAGGGCCTCCGACCGCCCTGGGGCCGCAGTTGCACGCCCTGCGCGTGAACCCGGCCAAGCTGGACGCCCATTTCCTGGCCGGCTGTCTGCGCGCGCCGTCCAACGGGCGCCAGGCAGGCACCCATGCCTCCAGTTCGTCACGGGTCGACATCCGGCGCCTGCAGGTGCTGCAACTCCCCCTGGACGAGCAGGCGGCGTACGCCGACGTCTTCCGGAGCCTGAGAGATTTCGAGACCCGACTCGCCAACGCCGACGGCATGGGCAGGGGGCTGGTGAACGACGTCTCCGACCTGCTCGCTACGGGCGGGCTCGACGTCTGACCCCGCCCGAGGCCCTCCCGGCGCGGGTCGGTCGAACGCCACCCCCTCGGGCGGACGACGCCCACCGGAACGAGGCCGACGATCATGGGGCGCTACCCGGCGGTCGGTGGGTAGTACGGTGTCGCCGGTGAAGATCAGCCATATACGCCGCTCTCCTCGGGACGGGCATCCGTCCTCGGCCTGGACCCGGGGGCGGGTCGTCGCCGTCGTCGCGGTCCTGACCGCCCTCCTGCTGATGGGACACGGGGCAGTTCCCAACCGGGTGGGCGGGCTGGGCAGTCTGCTGGAGTCGTTCCTGCCGTGGCTCGGCGTGGTGGTCGTGCCGCTGCTCGTCCTGGCGCTGGTGCGCCGTTCGGCGCTCGCGCTGGTGGCCCTGCTCCTGCCGGTCGCGGCCTGGACGTACCTCTTCGGCGGTCTGCTGCTGCCCGCGCCGGAGCCCGGCGCCGACGACCTGGTCGTGGTGCAGCACAACGTCAGCGACGAGAACAGCGACCCTTCGGGCACCGCCCGCGCCCTGGCGGATGCCGGGCCCGACCTCATCGCGCTCCAGGAGCTGGTGTCCCCGGCGCTCGAGGTGTACGAGAAGACTCTCGCCCCTGACTACCCGTACCGGACGGTTCAGGGCACCGTCGGACTCTGGTCGAAGCATCCGCTGGCCGATGCCGGCCCCCTCGACATCAAACCCCGGGGCATCGAGGAGGGGTGGAACCGCGGGCTGCGGGCCGTGGCGCACACTCCGCGCGGTGAGACCGCCGTCTACGTGGCGCATCTGCCCTCGGTCCGCGTCCGCGCGAGCGGCCTCGCGTCGTCCTGGCGTGACGAGAGCGCCGGCCTGCTGGGCGACGCTCTTTCGGCCGAGGAACTGAGCAGGGTGATCCTGCTGGGCGACCTCAACGGCACGGTCGACGACCGCGCGCTGGATCCGCTGACCACACGCATGAACGTGGCCGAGCGGGGCGTCGCCCTGAGCTTCCCCGCCGCCTTCCCGCTGGCCCGGATCGACCAGGTCATGGCCCGCGACGCGCGCGTCGGCCACATCCGCACCCTGCCCGCCACCGGCAGCGATCACCTCCCGGTGGCCGCCCGGATCACGCTGGGCTGAGGGCGCGCATGCCGCAGAGCCGGACGCAAAGGTCTCCACAGGGCTGGGCAGCAAGCCGCTTGCGGGGCTTGCGTTAGCCTTTCGTGTGTGACGCGACGACTTGCTCAGGTGGCGAAGAAGGTTGGGGTCAGCGAGGCCACGGTCAGCCGGGTGCTCAATGGCAAGC